>SOIA01000365.1 GCA_004378665.1 Candidatus Aminicenantota bacterium | reverse complement strand
GCCTCTATGTGCAGATGGGAATATCCCCACAGCAACCTGACCTCTCTCATTCTTGCGGATGATAAAGTGTTTGCTGGAGGCGAGGGGATAGCCGTTGGCCTTGAAGCACAGAGCGGGAATGAACTCTGGAAGACGGAGGTCCAGGGCAAAGTCCAGGGACTTGCGGTTACAGAAAGGAATCTTTTTATCAGCACTGATAACGGCAATATTTATTGCTTTAATAAAGGCAGGAAATCCAGAACAAAAAAGATCAGCTCTCCTATCGATCCTTCCCCTTACCGACGAAACAAATTAGGTCCGATTTACGAATCTACAGCAGAGAGAATAATCAGGGAGTCAGGGATTCAGAAGGGTTACTGCCTTGTTTTAGGGAGTGGTACTGGCAGGCTCGCATACGAGCTTGCCAAGCGGAGCGAGCTGAAAATCATCGGTATTGAAAAAGACCAGAAGAAGGTCGCTGCGGCAAAACAGGCATTGGATTCTGCAGGTATTTATGGTTCCAGAATCGTAGTTGAATCCTGGGATCTGCCAGATCTTCCGGACTATTTTGCCGACCTCATTGTATCTGAAGAAATGATGCTCTCTGGGGAAATAAAATATTCTCCTAAAGAGATGTTCCGTGTTCTCAAACCTTACGGAGGTGTGGCGTATTTTGGGCAGGCTCTTGGAGCCTCTGATAAGATAAATCCTCTTGAGCAGGAGCGTCTTCTCGCCTGGCTGAGCCAATCCGGAGCACCGGAGCCAGAAGTGACCAATGAAAACGGTATCTGGGCAAAAGTTACCCGGGGAATACTGGAAGGTAGCGGAAGCTGGACAGAACAATACGGCAATCCCCAAAATACAGCATGCTCCATGGATCAACTGGTTAAAGGGCCTCTTGGCGTGCTGTGGTTTGGAGATCCGGGTCCTGAGAAAATGGTAGAACGGCATGCAAAAGCGGCCAGCCCTGTATCGATCAATGGATGCCTCTTTATACAGGGAGAAGAAGTGATCATGGCTTATGACGCCTTTAACGGCACACTTCTCTGGGAAAAAGAAATCCCTGGTGCTGTTCGTCCTCGAGCGGATGTGGACGGAGGAAACCTTGTTGCGACTGATGATTGCCTTTACGTGGCCGCTCATGACAAATGTTACTGCTTGGATACTGTAACGGGTGAGACGATTCGTGTGATCGAAGCTCCCCCGTACAGTGCAGGAACATCATGCCGCTGGGCATATGTGTCTTTTGCAAATGGAATCCTCTATGGTTCGAGGGCAGAGCCTTTGAAATATGAATACTTCGCTCTTCGCGAGCTTCTTGTGGAGAATGGAAAATGGAAGGATATTGAAGATATTCCTTCAGAATACAGGGAAGAGTACGAGGATTTAGTTAAAAGATATCCTGTACCGGATGAGAAACTGTGGGAGGATTTCAAAAGGTCTGGGGCATTATGGCGGTTCATGGTAGATTTTCCAGACTGGGAAATTTACGAGAGCTCAAAGGATGCTTTAACCGAGAACATCATGACCAGCGACATAATATTTGCCGTAGACTCAGCCACAGGGAAGCTGCGCTGGAAACATCAGGGAAATCAAATCGCGCATATAACAATCAGCATCGGAGATGGAAAAATCTTTTTTGCTGAAAACAAGGTTTCAGGTTCTCAAAAGAGACAAGCTCTTACGCACAAGCAGCAACTTATCAGGAAAGGAGTCTATGAGGAAGCACGAGTTTTAAAAGAAGAAGAGGAACTTCCCTATGAATTAGTCCAGGAACTTATCAAGGAAGGGATATACGAAGAATTCGAAGACGAGTTAGTCTCTTATGAGGATGCTGATGTAAGGGCCGTCTTCTGTCTCGATGCGGCTACGGGGAAAAAGATCTGGGAAAAATCATTAGATCTTACAGGCTGTGGTGGCGATATGATGGGAACAGCCTATAAAGACGGGGTGCTGCTGGTTTTCGGGAACATGGGTGATCATGATGCCTGGAGGTTTCAGAACGGGAGTTTAAGGTGGAAACGCCTCACTGCTTTATCCGCCAGAACCGGCAAAGTCCTGTGGTCCCGGCCAGTAAACTACCGGACTCGTCCGGTCATAGTCGGCAATCAGGTCTTCATAGAACCTCGCGTTTGTGACCTTCACACGGGAAAGATTATGACGCGCAAGCATCCCGTAACTGGAAAGCAAGTTCCCTGGGAGTACTTGCGGCCAGGGCATACATGTGCTGTCACTTCGGCTTCTGCTCACGCCCTCTTCTATCGCTCTTCCTCCACCGCCATTTACGACTTTTCGGAGGATAATGGATTGATCCTATTCGGAGGCATCCGACCCGGCTGCTGGATCAACATGATTCCCGCAAACGGCCTCCTGCTCTTCCCTGAGGCAAGCGCTGGCTGCACCTGTTCGTTCCCGCTGAGATGTTCTGTTGTCTTGAAACACAAAGAAAACAGAGCTCAACCATGGACTGTATTCATAACACACGGCGCGATGAGTCCTGTAAAGCACTTTGCCATCAATCTTGGCGCGCCCGCAGACATGAAGGACGACCAAGACAATGTCTGGTTTGGTTATCCTAATCCCGATACTGAATACCTACAAAATCATTTCCCTAATTATGGCGTGAAGTTCGATTTGCATGATGAAGTCTTACAGGGCATGGGGTATTTCTGCAGCGATTTTAAAAACAAAACAGTTGAAGGCTCTGATAAACCGTGGCTTTTCACCTCTGGCTGTGTGGGCCTGACACGGTGCGAAGTGCCGTTGATCGATGATATATGGGGGGATAAACCCGGTGTTTATACCGTACGTCTCGGCTTTTCTGCTTTAATGAATGACCGCGTCGGCCAACGCGTGTTTGATGTCTCACTCCAAGATGAACCTGTATTGAAGAATTTCGACATAGTCAAAGAGTCAGGAAACCCGAATAAAGCAGTGATTAAAGAATTTAAAGGGATTCATGTGGAAAATGTTCTCACCATCGAACTCTCCTTAAAAAAAGAGAATCCCACTATTGGCGAGGCCCCTCTGATCAACTTCATCGAAATTAATCGGGAAGATGTTGACAAGGATCTGGAAACCGTAAAACCTGTACGCTCGATAACAAAGAATCGTGCAGAATCCTTACTCCAAGAAGCAGATATAGAATTGAGTCGGAAAAGATATGGGAAAGCTTTGGATAAGTATCACGCAGTTTTTGACGCTTCTCCCATTATTAGCTTCAAACAATGGGCCTTGGAGGGGATGGCTGTTATTGGAAGCCCGAAATCTTTGACCAGGATTGCAAGATACTGCAGGGATACAGAGCCTATTCTCTGGAATTACAATGAGCCCAATCCAGTGCTCAAAAACAGCGCCACTCGAGTTTTCATCGCTGTTGCCAACAATACAGCAAAGATTGATAAGCAGAAAGCTGTAAAAATGCTGAACTACGCCCTGTCCATTGCGAACTTTGAAAACCGTAAGCAGGTACTTGCCAGCCTTGAAAGATTAGGCATTGAAATCTACGGTGAACCTGGCCAACAAGATTAAAAAGAATTTGCAAAATTTTTTATTCTCAGAAAATCTTCTTTTTCAGATCCCTTCCTCTTCACACAGTGAAGAAAAATATTCATATCTTCATCAACGGTGAAGAAGAAAACAAAATGTTCGGATATTCTTAATCCAAGGACGGACGTTTTGATGTGTGCCTGCGTTTTTCCGTTTTCATCAAGCAGCCAATAATCCCCCTCGGTTTCTTCATAGTCGGTCGGGCCCGCCACAAGAATATCTCCGTCCGGTGTTAGAGTGAATTCGTCCAAATTGGGCTTGTCGTACAGGGATTTCTTGTACTTATCTATGACTCTTCCAAACCGGTTGTACCAATCCGGATTCCTGACCATCATCATTTCCTCTCTGTTCTTTCTCCATGCATTCAGGTCCTTGCCCGTGACTTTTTCAGGCTTGGGAAGATCAGTCGCAATCTCACGAATGAGCTTTCCCTGGTAATCGTACACTTGAAAATTTGTGCTGAGCCCATCGCTAAAGATCACAGTGTCATCCTTGAATGGAATCCATTCGAAAACCGGAGTAAAAGGAAGGCCTGAAGTAGCGCCATCCCCGACGCTCGAGATCATCGTGAAATACTCTCTTTTAATGACCTCGGAAGCGATTTTTCCATCTGAGTCGATTCTGAGAATCGACTGTGGATCTTTGTACAAAAAATAATCTTTTGTCATTTTGGGCGTTGAATTGAACGAAAATTCAATAAGAAATCCTCCGTCTTTGAGAGGATAAGATTCGCTCATCCCGAACAATT
>SOIA01000290.1 GCA_004378665.1 Candidatus Aminicenantota bacterium | reverse complement strand
GGAGCATCTCTCCTTCTTCTTCCCATAAGCACAACGTCAGGTCATATTTCTGTGGTAGACGCCATGTTCACGGCGACTTCCGGCGTCTGTGTGACCGGTCTTATCGTCCAGGATACAGGCACATCTTTCACTCCGTTCGGACAGATCGTCATCCTCTTCCTGTTTCAACTCGGGGGGCTGGGAATCATGACGTTCTCGACTCTCATCCTCCTGGTTGCCGGGAAGAGGATATCGATCAAGGACAGGATCATCATCCAGGAGGGATTTCATCATCGTGCACCCAGAAATGTCAAATCACTGATCAAAAGCATATTCCTGTATGCCTTACTCTTCGAAGCCGCCGGGACTCTTTCATTTTTCTTCAGATGGCAGAAAGAACTCCCTTGGCTCCAGGCCCTCTCTCATTCGGTCTTTCATTCCGTATCGGCTTTTTGCAATGCCGGATTCTCCCTGTTCAGCGGTAGTTTTCTTTCCTACAGAGGAGATACCTGGATAAATGTCACTCTTTTCATCCTGATTGTTTTTGGAGGCCTGGGTTTTCTCGTCCTTCATGAGGGAAAAGATATTTTCGCAGGGCTTTTTCGAAAGAAAAAAACCCAAATCTCTCTCCACACAAAATTGGTCCTCACCATGACTTCTACCCTCATCCTTTTCTCTTTTGTTTTTTTCCTGGCCATAGAATGGAATCAATCGCTGAAGGTGTTCTCCTTTAAGGAAAAAATTTTCTCTTCTCTTTTTCAAGTCATAACGCCCCGCACAGCAGGCTTTAACACCATGGATTTAAACTCTCTGAGTTTCGCTGCGGTTTTTCTCTTGATCATGCTGATGTTTATCGGAGCTTCCCCCGGTTCCACGGGTGGCGGTGTCAAAACAAGTACCGCTGGAGTGATATTCGCTTTCCTGAAATCGAAAATAGCAGCCAGGGATTCAGTCAATCTCTATCGAAAAACTTTACCCATGCAGTCGATCACAAAGGCCTTTACGATCGTGACGCTGGCTGTGGGCATCATCTGTCTGGCCGCATTCATACTCTTGATCGCCCATCCCTGGGCAAGCATGAAGGATGTGCTTTTTGAGGCTTTTTCTGCGTTCAGCACCGTCGGGCTTTCTTTAGGGATGACTTCAAAGCTTTCTTCACTGGGCAAAGTTGTGATTATCCTGACCATGTACATCGGGAGGATCGGGCCATTAACTCTGTTGTATGCATTCAGCCGTCAGAAAGCCTACGGGAAGTACGAGTATGTTGAAGAAAACGTGATGATAGGATAGAATCGGTGAAGGAGTTTTGACCATGAAATTCGCAGTCATAGGCCTCGGGAGTTTTGGTCACAATGTGGCCAGGACTCTGTACGAAAAGAAAAATGAAGTCCTGGCAGTGGATGTCGACAAGGAAAAGATTGAAGACGTCAAGACTTTCGTCACTCATGCGGTAAACATGGATGCGGCGGATAAGGAAAACCTTCAGGCTCTCGGGATTCAGGATATGGATGTGGTCATCGTCAGCCTCGGGCCGGAGATGGAAGCCTCTATCCTTACCGTGCTCTATCTGCATGAGATGGGAGCTCAGCGCATCGTGGCCAAAGCTCTGACCGAGGACCATGCCAAGATTCTGGAGTCCGTCGGAGCCACAGAGGTCATCTATCCAGAGAAGGATATGGCTGTCAAAACGGCCCTGCGACTGAGTTGCCCCAACATCCTGGAGTACCTGCCTCTGACTTCCGGGATCGGAATCCAGGAGATCGCTCCCCCCGAGAAGTTTATCGGTAAATCCTTAAAGGACCTTGACCTGAGAAACAAGTACGGGATCCAGGTTTTAGCCATCAAAGAGATCATTCCAGAAAAAACAACTTTTGTTCCCCTTGCGGATTTTGTCATCAAGGACAGTGATATTCTTGTCATCATGGGGGAAGAAAAGGCACTCGAAAAGATAAATTCTCTCTGAAGAGAGGTATTCGGGAATAGCGTCGCTCCAGTCAGATTTTTTAACGCCATTTCCTCCCCATTGATTGTTCTGGATATTATCTCGAGGCGAGCAGGATACTCAGGATTTCCAGGGCCACCGGCTTGGATTGTCTGCCGCTTTCCTTGGTCGGGCCCACGCAGGAGGGACATCCTTCCTTACAGGGGCAGGCCTGGATCGTTTTCTGGGAATGTGAGAGGAGCGTTTTTTCCAGGTCAAAGAGAGAGGGGCTCAAACCTATTCCTCCTGGAAAATTGTCGTAGATGAAGATGTTCGGCTCAAAGGCGACGTCGGAGAAATCCTGCAGGTCTTCATCTGGAGAGATTTTCAGGCGAATGTCTCGTGGGGGAACGGACTTGCCCGTGGAGTTGTCACCGATGGAAACGCCGACATCGTGGAGGTCACACATCATGAACAGGGGGGCGACATGGTGGAGGAGATAGGCCAGGCCGTACAGGCCGTTTATCTTCTGTTCTGAAGAAAAAGGCAGGGCCTGAAAAATCTCGGATGGGATGGTCAGCCAGTAGGCTGTGGTGTGCATCTCGTTCTGAGGGAGACTGAGGTCTCCTGCCCCCACGTTTTCAGAGGTGTGGAATTTGATCTTCTTGAAGCCGACCACTTGCGTGGCCACGTGCACTTCTCCGTGAGAAATGGAGCATTTTGTGAGGTTATTTTTCGCGAAGACATCGAGGATCTTGATTTTCGTGTAGTCGATAGCGTATGTGAAGTAGTCCACATCGGTTTTTTTAACATAGGCCTTTCTCTGGTCATAGTCGAGCTTGTCCACATAATACTGCTCTCCCTCACACATGTAGATCGCTTTCGGGTGCAGCGTGGTGAGAGCGGAAGTGAAATCCACTTCAGCGATGGCTTGCGTTTTTTTGCTCGTGTCCACGACCACGAAATTATCCGAGCTGATGCTTCTCAAACTGACTCCGTCGGCGGGATAGGCATCCGATGTCCAGAACCACTTGTCTTTTGAGTGATGAACCAGCTTCTCCTCTTCCAGGAATTTGAGGATATCCGCAGTATCCACCCTGCCGAATTTTTCTCCGTCTTTCAGAGGCAGCTCAAAAGCTGCGCACTCGATATGGCTGACGAGGATGGAGAGGTTATCCGGGTTGATCAATGCTTTCTCGGGATTCTGGGAGAAAAAGTATTCCGGGTTATTGATGATGAATTGATCCAGGGGAGAGCTGGAAGCGACCAGGACCGCGGCCGACCTTCCTGTTTTCCGGCCTGCCCGTCCCGCCCTCTGCCAGGTGCTGGAGATTGTACCCGGATAGCTGGCGAGAACAGCGACATCAAGGCTCCCGATGTCGATGCCCAGTTCCAGGGCATTGGTCGATACAACACCCTTGATTTTTCCTTCCCTGAGTTCCTTCTCGATCTCTCTCCTTTTCAGGGGAAGGTAACCGCCCCTGTAACCTCGGATCAGGCCTTCATCCTTGATCGTCTGCTCGATGTCTTCCTTAAGATAGGTCACCAGGATCTCGGTGGTCAGGCGGCTGGGAGCAAAAACGATGGTTTGAAGGTCGTTCTTGATAAAGAGAGAGGACACTCGCCGGGATTCGTTGACATAGGATTTGCGGATTCCCAGATGCCTGTTGACCACGGGGGGATTGTAGAAGATGAAATATTTTTCTCCTTGGGGAGCTCCGTTATTGTCCACAAGAGAGGCCGGTTCCTCTATCATTTTTTCGGCCAATTCCAGGGGATTGGCGATGGTGGCGGTGCAGAGGATGAATTGGGGCTGAGAGCCGTAGAATTTTGCGATTCTTTTCAGCCGGCGCAAGACATTGGCCAGGTGACTTCCGAAAATGCCGCGGTAGTTGTGAAGTTCGTCGATGACGATGTATTTAAGGTTTTCGAAGAGCTTGATCCATTTTGTATGGTGGGGGAGGATTCCTGTGTGCAGCATGTCCGGATTGGTCAGGATAATGTGCCCTCGAGCTCTTATGGCTTTCCTCGCGTCCTGGGGTGTGTCGCCGTCATAAGTGAAGATCCTGATCTCTTCGGGCAGAAGTTTGATCGTTTCATCGAGTTCAGCCCTTTGGTCCTGGGCCAGAGCCTTGGTCGGGAAGAGATAGATTGCCCGCGCCGAGGGATTTTTCAGGATGGCATCCAGCACCGGGAGGTTGTAGCAGAGTGTTTTTCCCGAGGCTGTGGGAGTGACAACCGCAATGCTCTTTCCTTTTTTGAGCAGCTCCCAGGAGCTGTGCTGGTGGGAATACAGCCGGGAAAACTCCTTTTTCTTCAGTGCCTCAACCAGCTTGGGATGGACATCAGAGGGGTACTCGCGGTACTGTCCTTCACGGGCCGGAAGGTG
>SOIA01000252.1 GCA_004378665.1 Candidatus Aminicenantota bacterium | reverse complement strand
CCACATCATCCACCACAGCCACTTTCCAGCCTTTCTGGAAAGGCCCTTCGATCATCTTTCGCTCTCCATGCTTCTTCGGCTCCTTGCGGACGATGAAGGCAGGCAGAGGCCGCTCGGTCTCAGAGCTAAAGGCCGCAACCACGCTCACGATAGGGTCGGCTCCCAGGGTGTAGCCTCCGATGGCGTCGATATCATAGGATTTGAGCACATCCAGGATCAACCGGGCAGTCAGAGCGGCTCCTTTGGGATCAAGAGTCGTCATTTTGGCATCGATGTAGTAATTACTCGTCCTCCCGGAAGTCAGGACTCTCTGGACATTGGTCAATAATGACTTTTCCTTGACAATTTTGATCAAGTCATCTTTTAAATTTTCTTTTTTCACTCTTCAACTCCTCATTCCACGTTACCCTGAATTATTCACGTTAATACGATTTGGTAATTTTAATACCATGGTAATACTTTTTCAATATCTGCTTGTAATCCGCACCCGCCAAAGCCATCCCGAAAGCGCCCACCTGGCACAGTCCCACACCATGTCCCAGCCCCTTTCCGAAAAACGTAAAATGAGTGATGCTTCCATCTTCATCATATTCCCTGTCTATAACAAAAAGCGTTTCATTCAGGCCCAAGACTCTGCGAATCCTCAAGCCTCTGACTACGACCTGTGTATCTTTTCCGATTATCGAGACTTCCACGGCCCGCTTGGATGCCCCTCTCTTCTGCGGAACCACATCCACAAGTTCTCCAACAGGATAGAATCGATTGACCCTTCTCTCCAAGGCATTCCGTGTTATTCTTTTTTGCCAACGGTGGAAAATGGAACTCCGGTCGAGGATATTGGTATGAGCAGGATGACGAATCTCCACCTGCCAGATCTTCCCATCCTTCTCGAAGAACCTCAATTTTTCCCCTCCCAGGAGGTACGCACGCGAGGTCAAGACGGAGTCCCCTCCGTTATTTTTAAACAGAAAAAAATCGGGCGAAAGGACAAACTGTTGTGTTTTCTTCTCCAGCCGCAGCTCAATCGTATCGCCCTGGAGTCCTTTGAATATTCCTTCTGTCCCGAAATCCGGATAGCTGTTCATCACTTTAGATAGGAAAAAGGCCAACTCTGCACGCGTCAGGACTCTTTCAGGATCAGTCAAATCCTTGGCAAGAGGAAGTATTCCAGATTGAACAAGATAGGCCAGGACATCCCTCTCTTCGCCGCTCAATCCTTCAATGTCTCTCATGATGAAGTCTGCCTCACTCTCCGTCATCAAATTCTCCACTCTGCTGCGCCAACCGAAACCATCGGCGATCAGTCGTGCCAGAGCCAGAAAATTCAGGGGAAACGGATCCGGATGGAATTCGTCGTTTTTCTTCCCCATCACAGATACAGCATTCTTGATCCAGCTCACCGCATCGTCAAAAGTCGCTGTCTGTTCGAAAAAACGAGGGTCCTCTTCTCCGCTGATCACTCCGAGGCTGACCAGGTAGGCCACCTCTGAACTGATATTCTTCCCATTCATAAAAACCGGTTGGATCGCGTTCCCGCTCTTCAGCAGCCATTCATCCTGGTTTTCATACACACATTCCTGGCTTCTCAGATACGGAAGCGTGGGACCTTCAACAAAGACGTTTTCCACGTTTTCAGTCATTCCTCCGCACGTGCTGGTGTAAAGGGCATCGATCAACCGCCCTTTGTAGCGTGCCACCTCTCCTCGGGTTAACTCCACAGCCTCGCTGCTCAATGGATGTTCAGCCCGCATTCCTTTGTAATACTGCGATCTCGGTGAATCATCGAGATTAAAACCCAGGTCCTTGTATTTCCCTGAATTCCGGATAGCGTAGGTCCTTGCCGCAACGGCCTGAGCCTTATGGGCTTCGAGCTCGTTGTATGTGTGGGGAGAAAGCTCACTCGGGACCACGCTTTTTAAATAATCCTCGAGGTTCAAGATATTGATCAAAACTATACCCTTGTGAGTGGCTCTGAGAACAAAGATTCCCCGGTAATCTCTTCCTTTATAGGAAAGATAACTCTGAGGTTGACTGGGGATGAAGTACAGAACAGTGTCATCGCTTAAACTCTTCAACTCGTCATTGACGAGGATCCATAGAGGCCTGGACTCCTCCTCTGTGACATCTTCTTGAAGAATCCAAGTCTCCTTAAATCCCATCTGGTTCAGTTTCTTGACGAAGTTTAAAGCATCGCCTCGCGTTAAAAAATCCCCGACTTTTACCTGGAAAATTCCTGAACTCTCACCTTCGACATTCTCAGTCACGGAAACCTTGCCGTCAACCTTTGTCCTCAATTCTTGCGCCAACATCTCCGCGTCTTCCCTGTCTCTTGTATGGGCAACTTGGATGAGAAATTTTTCGGTCAACTTCTCCCGGCTTCCCTTAATTTGAGCATCGGCAACGTCCTCGGCGACAAGCCTGTAGTTCGGATTCACCTCGTAAATTTTCATCCCGGAAGAGGACTGGATCTGGATAAGGCTCAGATTGACACCCAGCCCTATCTTGATTATCGGCTTTTCGATCTGATATCCATGAAAAAAAGTCTCATCCTCCCCGAACTCAACAGACGCCCAGCCAAAGATCACTAAAGAGAGACAGACTATCAAGATATACTTGGCGGCTTTTACGGAGATGGTTTTCATTCGCTGACGCTTCCTTTGAGGGGATTATAAGGGGAAAGGGATCAGAATGTCAAGAAAAAATTCAATATGTTCAACCTCTTTACAATAATCATACTATATATAGTAGTTTCATTGGTTTCTTTATTTCATATTAATTTTATAGTAGTAGTAAGAAATTGTCAATGAAAATAGATGGGATCAGGCCTCTGCTTCACGCAGCACCTTGTAGGCTAGCTTGAGCGCCCGGAGGGCTTCATCGCCGCTGACTTTAGATGTTTTCCCCTCCCTGATGCATTTGAAAAAATTCTTGAGTTCTTTCTTTAAGGGCTCTTCTTTTTCTATTTTTATGCTTTTGATATCCGTTTGTTTCCCGTCGAGAGGAAAGACCTTGACCTCCTGATTGATATAGTCAACAGAATAGCATGCCGTTTTCTCGAATATGCGAAGCTTCCTGACTTTACCCTGATGCACACGGCTGGCCGTGAGAGTGGCCACACATCCTTTTTTAAACTCTAACCGGGCATTGGCGATATCGATCTTTTCTGAAAGCACGTGGATTCCTGACGAACGGATGACTTTCACGTCGTCCTTGATCAGTGCCAGGATGATATCCAAGTCATGGATCATCAAGTCAAGGACAACATCGATATCCAGTGAGCGGGCCGAGAATGAGCCCAGTCTCTGGACTTCAATGAATCTCGGTTCAGAAATCAAATCCTCTATAGCCTCCACAGCTGGATTGAATCTCTCCAGATGGCCGGCCTGAAGAATCAATCCACTCTTATTCGCCTTCGCGACAAGCTGTTCTGCCTGCTCCACAGTCTCGGTTATGGGCTTCTCGACCAGCACAGACTTTCCCTCATTGAGCAACCGCATCGAAATCGAGAAATGTTCGGATGTGGGAGTGGCCACAATTACAGCATCGATCTCATCCAGCATGTTTTCATAGTCTTCATAGTACTGCACACCATGACGATTTCCTATCTCCACTGCCTTTTTAAAATCAATATCCACAACTCCCTTCAGCTCAGCTTCCTCTAAATAGGACAGGATTCTGGCATGCTGCATCCCCAGATACCCGACTCCGATTATCCCCACTCTCACTTTATCCATTTCGCTTTCTCCGAATAAGGCATGGATACGGTTCTTTTTCCATATTATTACAATTTCCGGGCTACTATGGCAATCCTGTGAGCGTCAGCCAACGTGGTGGCTTCCTTCTTCTGAAAAAAAGGCATGCTCTGAGCTTCGAAACACAACGCCTTGCTTTGAGCCTCGACCAGGCTCCGGATGGTTTTCAGGCCTACGGCGGGCAAATCCACCCGGGGATCCTGAAAAGTCCGGCAGACCTTGACCACCACCGTGCCTTCTCCTGCCAGCTGGCCGCCTCTTCTGATCGCCTCATTCGTACCCTCAATTCCTTCCACGGCAGCGACAGACCTATCTTTGACCACAACAGTCTGGCCGATATCCAGGTCAGCAATGCTTCTCGCGATTTTCCAGCCGAACGCGATGTCTTCTTCCACATCAGGCGAAGGCTTTGTTTCTGTCATGATACCCACTTCACAAAAAAAATGGGCGATGAACTGACGCGGGTCCACAATCTGGATGCCCTCATCCTTCATGTATTCAATGATCGTCTGAATCAGGGCGCTGGGAACTCGTTTTTGTGCCCAGGTCACTATTTTTTTTGAAGCCTCGTCAAGTTTTTCTTTCCTGTAGACCACTCCCGGATTCACTTTTCCGGCAAACACGGCTTCCTTGACGTCGTTTTTCTTGAAAAAAGAGATCAAACTCAGAATATTCCCGACCTCAATCCACTCGAACACATCCGTCTTATCCTTGAGTGAGATTCCCGCTTCACCGATTATCCCCGCGATCACAGGGGACAATCCCTGCTTCTGGACTTCTTCTACGATCAAGAACGGGAATTCTCCAGAACCAGCGACTATTCCGATTGGGTTTCCCATTTTTCAGATGTCTTCTTTACGATTCCCCTTTGAGAATTTCGGACGAAATTGATGATCTCATCACGGTCCTCGCCCGGGGGAACCTCCTTTTCAATCTTTTTTAACGCCTGGGCGGTGTTCAATTCTGAATAAAAAAATATCTTAAAAATCTCCTTTAATGTATTGAGCCTTTCCCTGGAAAATCCTTTTCGCCGCAGTCCGATGGAATTCAAGCCATAAATGTGAGAGGGACGGACTCCGGCCACACTGCAAAAAGGAAGGACATCCTGGGTGATGACGGTGAAACCGCCGATAAAGGCATGTTTGCCCACCCGGCAGAACTGATGAATCCCACTGAGCGCGCCGACTGTGACAAAGTCATCTATTGTGACATGGCCGGCCAATGTGGCGGCGTTAATAAATATTGTCTCATTCCCCACAAAACAGTCATGGCCCACATGTGAATAGGCCATAAAATAGTTGTCGTTCCCGATGACTGTCTGACCTCCACCTTTAACCGTTCCCCTGTTGATAGTGACAAACTCTCTGATAACGTTCCTGTCCCCTATCTTGACCAGGGTTTCCTCTTCTTTATAACCGACATCCTGGGGTTCGGTTCCTATGGAAGAAAATGGGGAAAACCGGCAGGCTTCTCCGACCTCAGTCAAACCATCTACGCAGACATGGGCATCGATTCTCGTATTCCTGTGAATTGTGACTTTTTCCCCTATAAAAGAATAAGGGCCTATCCAGACGCCCGCGTCCAACCGAGCCTTGGGATGGACTGTGGCAGAGGTATGGATGAAGACCTCATTTTTGCTCATTCAGTTCCTCAAGATTCATAAAAGAGGCCATCACCTCGCCTTCTGCGACCAATTCTTCGTCCACATACACTTTGCCCTTCATCTTGCTGAACTTGCTTTTGAGTTTCAGAATTTCTGCCTCCAGCCTCAATTGGTCTCCGGGAACAACCGGCTTTCTGAATTTCACATTATCAATCTTGCTCATGAAGATAAGCACTTTCTCGGGCTCATGAATGGAATGAGAGATAAGGATAGCCCCTGCCTGGGCCAGTGCTTCGATAAGCAAAACTCCGGGCATAACTTTTTGCTGAGGAAAATGTCCCTGAAAAAAATGCTCGTTATAGGTCACATTCTTGATGGCAACAATAGACTTCCCCTTTTCCATCTCTACGACTCGATCGATCATTAAAAAAGGGTAGCGATGGGGAAGGATCTTGAGGATTTTCTCGATATCGAGCAACCCGCTATTTTTTTGTTGGGGCTTTTGAGGCATCGTATCTTTTTATGACTTCCTCAGTGAGTTCGATTTTCGAATCGAAGTAAATAGTTCCGCTGTTGTTTAAGTCGAAAACGATCTCCAGGCCCATTTCTTTGCCCAATTGATCGATGATCGGCTTCACTTCAGCCTGAAGTTTGGTGAAGAGCCTGTTCCTCAGTTCCTGAAATTCCCTGAAGGAATCTTCGGCATAGCGTTTCCGATCGGTCCTCTTTCTCTCGATGTCAGAAGACAGATTCATCAGCGCCTCATCAGTCAGGGTGAGCCTCTGGGTATTGAGCTTTGTCTCCAACTGGCGGATGTCATCATCCATCTTGGCGATCCTCTGTTGATTGTTTCTGTTCTTTTCCTCCAGCTGCGCCACTATTCTTTTTCCCTCAGTAGATCTTTCCAGCACCACCAAGGAGTTCACAACACCGATCCGGATGTTCTCCTGGGCCAATCCTTGAGAAACTATGGCGGCAACAAAAAGAGCGAGCATAAGAATTTGACCTGTGCCTCTTTTCATCTTTGGCCTCCTTAATTTGATTCGTAAAATGTATCCTATAGCCTTAAAATGTGGTTCCAATCGCAAAACGGACAGCAAAATTGGACTCATCCGTGAGTATCGGACGATTATTATAAGCAAAAATGAGCCGAAAGGGAACTCGTAAGGCGGGGACAAAAATCCTCATCTCCAGTCCTGTCGAAATGTACATATTGTTCAAACTGAATTTCTCGTGCTGCAATAACGCATTCCCCATATCATAAAACAGGATCGCGTACACTGGCCCCTGTTGTCCGAAGGGGATGATGTACTCAGCGTTAAAGATGAGAGCTTTTTCTCCTCCGATATTTCTTCCATTCTCATCCCTTGGCCCGATCGTGTAAATATTATATCCTCTGAAAGACCTCTCTCCCCCGAGATAGAATCTTTCCCAGATAGGAATATCCGAACCTGCGTAGGTCTGGATATACTGATAATCCAGATGGACTCCAATGACATGGTTGAGTATCACAGGCTGATAATGAGTCAATTCAAGGCGGGGCTTGATCATGTTGATATCGCCGCCGAGAATACCTCCCGCGAATTTACAGCCGACCAGAAAGAGTGATCCACGAGTCGGCGTTATCGGACTGTTCACGGTTGAGCGATACAGTGTGGGTGTGATGCTGCTCATATGATAGCTTTGGTTTCCCCATGCGGCATACGGGTTGTAATAAGGAACCGGCGCCCCCTCGTCATCCACGAGATCCGGGACTTGGATTTCCACAAACTGATAAGAATAATTCAAGTTTGTTCTCATGTATCCTTTAATCCTGGCCCCGAATAAGAAACTGATTCCTCTGTCTTTCTGATCGAATAGACCAGGATAAATCGTCTGGCGGTTAAAAACGTTGAATCCGAGATTTATGGGTAAGTCGAGAAAATACGGCTCAGTAAACCCAAACATGTAGTTCCTGATTCTCCTCCCGTGCTGGATCATGAGACTCAAATTCTCGCCGGCGCCCAGAAAGTTAACTGTCGAGTAGCTCAAACCGATGAATGCTCCGTCATACCCACTGTAACCGGCCGTAAACTGGATATTGTTCCTTTGAAGCTCCTGCACTCTCAAGGTCACATTCATTAAAGATGGGTTTTCTGGATGAGGTTTCAAATCCGGTTCCCCCTCCAGCTCGACAAGTCCGATCTGCTGGAGCCTCAAGATACTGTTTTTGAATAGGGCCAGGCTGAATGTATCTCCCTCTCGGAGGATCATTTCCCGTCTCAGCACTTTGTCCTTGGTGTACGTGTTGCCCTTGAATTCGAGCCTGTTCAAAAAGACCACATCATTCTCAAAGATGTTGAACGTTACCGAAACCCGTTTTCTCTTGGGATCCAGATTTTCAACCGGAAAAACCTGTGCGTAAAGGTATCCGCCGTCCATGTACATTTCTTGAATCTCTTTTACGCTCTCTTCTCGTTGTTTGGTGCTGTAGACCTTGCCTTCTTTAAATTTGATGAGATCACGTAAAAATTTAGTGGCAACGACTTCATTTCCTTCAACCTTCACTTCGCCCACTCTGTAGAGATAACCGGCATCGACCGGGATAACGATTCTCACCATTTTCTTTTTCTTGAGAAACAAGGATGTTCTTGTCATTTCTTCGATCCGTGGTTCGCCGACAGTGGCTTCCATATAACCGAATTCCTTGAATTTCTCCCTGATCGCATCTAAATCTTCATCCAGCTTGTTTTCTTTATAGACGTCCTTCCCTCTTATCCAGGAGATCAGGCCATGCTTCTTGTTTTCCTTCATCGCCGATCTGAGAACACTCTGAAGCACCTTGGGATCCCCTTCGAACTTAACGGCTCCGACCTTGACCCTGGGGCCTTCGTTGATATCGAATATCACTTCAAATTCGTTCTTCCCCTTTTCAAGGGTCTTGACCTCAATGACTGCAGAAGTCAGGCCTTTCTCAAACAGCAAATCCTGGATGACTTTTTTGACTTTCTGGATCTTGTAGGGATTATAATAGGAATACGGGAGGACGTATTCATTCTCTTCTTTCAATCTCCCCACAATGTCGCTCTCATCGACCTTCCTTCCTGTTTTGTAGGTGATATTTTTGATGATCGGGTTTTCTTCCACGATGATCCTGATGATCTTCCCTCTGGCGCCATCCTCTTTTTCCATTTTGATGTTGGAAAAGAATCCTGTTGCCCACAAAACCCTTAAATCCTTCCTCAACATTTCCTCGGAAAAGGGATTCCCTTCCTTTGACGACAGGTAATACAACACTGTGTCACGCGTGACGTGTTCATTCCCGACAATCTCGATCTTCTCAACCATCTCCTGCCCGAACAGAAGAAAGGGTATACAGGTGAATAACAGGAGCAGAACGACTTTTTTCATGACTCTCTCCTTATAACATATTAGTCCTTTTTTTTCAATGAGATGAAGAGATAGAGATACCCGTGAAGCACGGGCGTTACCCTTGGAGATAGAGCAGTCCTCCATCCCTCAAATCATCTCACAATCTTTATAACTCTAAGGGGTGGGCAAAAGTTTCAAGCGGCCGCTTTCCATCAGATAGACTTTGTGACAGAACCGGGCAACCTTTTCGTTATGCGTGACGATAACAGAAGAGAGCCCTCTCTTGGAATGGAGTTCCCGGATAAGCTCAAGGATGGCCTGCCCGGTCTTCCAATCCACGTTTCCTGTGGGTTCATCGGCCAAAAGGAGTTTTGGCTGATTCACCAGGGCCCTGGCAATGGCCACCCGCTGCTGCTCTCCGCCGGATAGCTGGGACGGTCTGACCTGGGCCTTTTCTTCCAAAAAAACTTCCCGGAGTAATCTCTGAGCTTTCTCCTGGGCTTCTATTTTTTCCATCCCTCTTATCAAAAGAGGAAAGCTGATATTCTCTAAAGTCGTAAACTCTGGCAGCAGGTGGTAGAACTGAAAGACAAACCCGATCTTCCTGTTCCTGACCTCAGCCAGCTCTCTCTCGTTCTTCATAAGAAGATCTTCTCCATCAAGAAGGATTTCTCCCTCAGAAGGCTTGTCCAGAGCTCCCAACAAATTCAGGAATGTTGTCTTCCCCACTCCCGACATCCCCATGATGGCCACAAGGTCTCCCTCCAGCAGATCAAAGCTGATGCCTTCAAAAACACGCAGCACTCCCTCGGGCAAGGGGTATTCTTTACCCAGGTTTAAAGCTTGAATCACTTTATTCATATTTTAACGCCGTGACAGGGTCGACCTTTGCCGCACGATACGAGGGAAAGAGTGTCGAGAGTAAGCTGATCAGAAGAGTGATCCCCACGATCAGCATGAGATCCAATAACTTGATGTGAAACGGCACGAATGAGATCTGGTAGATGTCCACGGGGATCTTGATGAGTTTGAACACATTCGCAAGCCAGCACCATATCAAACCCAGGGCCACTCCAGCAGCAGTCCCTATCACTCCGATCATCGCGCCCTGTAGGAAAAATATCTTCCTGATGTTCCGAGATGCAGCCCCCATGGCCATAAGAATCCCGATGTCTCTCGTTTTTTCCATGACCATCAGGATCAAAGTGGCAATGATGTTCAAGGCCGCGACGAACACGATGAGAGTGATCGTCAAAAACATGATGTTTTTCTCGAGTTTCAACGCGGAAAAAAGAGACTCGTTCAGCTCCATCCAGGTCATGGTGTAAGCCAGAGGAGGGATGATCTCCTGGATCTTCTCTGCAATCTTCGGAGCACGAAAAACGTCCTCAATCCTGATTTGAATGTGGCTTATATCATCGCCGAGATTGAATAATTTTTGGGCTGTTTCCAGCTTGATCAAGGCCATGGACGAATCAAACTCATACAGTCCCGTGTTGAAAATGCCGGTGACCACAAATCTTTTCGGCCTTGGCATCAGACCCAACGGGGATAAGCTAATGGATGATGATGCCCAAACTTCGATGGTATCTCCGACTCCCACTCCAAGTCCGATGGCCATCTCACGGCCGAGAAGGATGCCTTCTCTCCTCGAGCCGGACTCAGGGATCTTTCCGCTCTCCAATTCCTGGAGCCAGGACGAGTGTTGACTTTCCAAGTCAAAATCAATTCCTTTGAGCATGACGCCTCTTCTCTGAGAAGGACCTATTAAGAATGCATTATCATGAGCCACAGGAGTCGCCGAGATGACACCATCGATGTCCTCAATCTTGGATATCAGTTGTGGATAATCCTTCAGCGCGTCCCTGGAAAGAGCGGGAACCATGATATGGGAGGTGGACTCGAGGATCTTATCCTGGACGTCTCCCTGAAAACCGGTGATCAAAGCAATGGCAATGACCAGAGCCATCACTCCGATGGTGATGCCCAGGATGGAGATAAACGTAATGACAGATATGAACGCCTGCTTCCTTTTGGCCGTCAGGTAGCGCTTGGCAACGAAAAGCTCATAATTCACGACTCATCACTCCTTCTCTCCAATGCGGACCGGATTAGGGATTATTCTTTCGTGCGAAGAAGAGGAAACAGGATCACTTCCCTGATGGATTTCCTGTTGGCGAAGATCATCACCAACCGGTCGATCCCGATCCCTTCACCTCCAGTGGGAGGAAGCCCGTATTCCAGGGCATGGATATAATCCCTGTCGATCCAGTGGGCATCCTCATCTCCTCCCTTCCTCGCCTTCTCCTGCTGTTCAAACCTTTTTCTCTGCTCTTCGGGGTCAGACAATTCGCTGAAGGCATTAGCGATCTCCATCCCTCCCATGACCAGCTCGAAACGCTCTGCCTCATCCGGGTTATCTTTCGCCTCTTTGGCGAGCGGAGAGACTTCTTTCGGCGGATTCAGCACAAAAGTGGGCTGCATAAGATTCTGTTTGACGTGTTTATCAAAAATGATATCTAACGCTTTTCCGTAGGAAGGCGGTTTTTTTTCCGGAGTAAGATCCGAGGCAAATTTTATAACCTCAGATTTATTATCGAAACGGCTGGGAGACAGACCGCTGTGAGTGACCAACGCGTCCCTGAACTTCACTCTCTTCCAGGGCCTCTTCAGCGAGATCGTGTGTTCCCCGAAAGTAATCTCCTCTTTTCCAAGGAGTGCCAGGCTCATCTCGTGAATCAGTTCCTCTGTCAGTTCCATCATATCATTGTAATCGCTGTACGCCTCGTAAAACTCCAGCATTGTGAATTCCGGATTGTGTTCTGAAGAGATCCCTTCATTCCTGAAGCTCCGGTTAATCTCGTAGACTTTCTCAAAGCCTCCGACGATCAGCCTTTTCAGATACAGCTCTGGCGCTATCCTCAAGTAGAGGTCCATGCTCAACGCATTGTGGAATGTTTTGAACGGCTTGGCCAGCGCTCCACCCGGAATCGACTGCATCATGGGCGTTTCCACCTCGATGTAATCCTTTTCATCGAAATACTTTCTCATGAAGGCGATCATCGCGCTCCTGAGCCTGAATACCTCCCTTTGGTCCGGATTCATAATCAAGTCCAGGTACCTCTTGCGATAACGAATCTCCACATCCTGCAGTCCATGCCATTTTTCCGGGAGGGGATGAAGACATTTCGCCAAAAACACGAAGGAATCGGCCAAGACGCTCAACTCCCCGGTCCTGGTCCTGAACAAGACTCCTTGCACCGAAACGATATCTCCGATATCGATCAGGGAAAAAAGCTTATAATTTTTCTCTCCTGCTTTGTCTTCTCGCAAATAGACCTGAAGCCGGGAACGGCTGTCAATGATGTGGAAAAAAGTGGCCCGCCCCATCTTCCGGATCGATGTGATTCTCCCGGGGACTGCGACTTTCTTTTTTTTCTTCTCGAGCTCTTCTTTCGTCAGGGAGGAGAATCCTTCTACGATTTCATGCACGGAATGAGTGGACTCCACCTTGTGCGGAAAAAGCTCAATGTTTTCCTGGGCAAGCTTCTTCATCTTGTCTTTTCGAACGATCTCCTGATCGGTCACTTTCAGTTCCTCGGCATCATTCAAGGTCTCTTTCCCTTTGGAGCTCTTCTTCTCAACCATCGTTCTCTTCCTTCAAAGTCGTTTGAGCCTTTTTAATTTTTTGCGAATAGCATCCAAAATCCCGTTGACGAATGCCGCGGCTTCAGTTCCGCTGTATCTCTTGGCGATCTCGATCGCTTCGTTGATGATGACGGCTGCGGCCACATTCTTCTCGTGCAGAAGCTCAAAAACCGCCATTCTTAAAATGTTCCGGTCGATCAGAGCCATTCGGGACAGTCGCCAGTGTTCTGAAGCGTCTTGGATGATGGTATCGATCTTCTTCTGATGGGAAATGATCCCATTGACCAGCCAGGTACTGTATTCTCGGGTTGATGGGATCGATTTCTTGTTCTTCCAGTACTGATCCAGCGTCTCTTCGACCGGTCTGTTATCAAATTCTAAACGGTAAAGAATTCGTAAGGTCTCTTCCCTGGCTTTCCTTCTCTGGCCCATGAAGAAGCATCCACTCTATTTTAATCCCGCCTCTTTCAGCAAGTTCAGTGTCTCCACGACAGAAAACACCGCATCCCAACCTTTGTTGCCAGCCTTGGTGCCCGCCCGTTCAATGCCCTGCTCTATCGTATCCACAGTCAGGATACCAAAGGAAACAGGCACTCCCTCATCCATGGCAATCTGAGCTAATCCTTTGGTGACTTCAGCACTCAAGAAATCGAAATGAGGCGTATCTCCTCTGATCAGAGCACCCAAGCAAACGACTCCATCCGCCTTTTTCGCGCTGACCAGCTTCTTCACAACCACCGGAATCTCAAAAGACCCGGGCACCTTATAAACCGTTATGTCCTTCTCATCCGCTCCCAGTTTTTGAAGAGCATCGAGTGCTCCTTCCAGGAGTCGTTCCGATATGAACTGGTTAAAACGACTGGTCACGATGCTGATCTTTAAGCCTTTCGCTTGAAGTTTTCCTTGATATGTTTCCATTTTTTTCTCCCTTTAACGGCCCTGAAAATTGGCCTTCCTCTTCTCCAGAAAGGCCTTCGTGCCTTCCTTGCTGTCCTGGGTACTGCACACCTTGAACGAGAGAAACGCTCCGTGCAGCTCCTTGATGGTACTGGTATTCAGCGCATTGAGCTTATCCGGACGGTTAACAGTCACCCAGCCGATGCCATCTTCTTTTTTAGTGAGTATGTTTTCGTATTCCATTTCTCTCCTTTCTCACGTGATCTCAGCCATCTTATCCCGCACAGAAATAATTCATTTCACCGACTATTTTCTCTGAAATTTTACATATTTTAACAGATAAAAGCTAATTTTGCACTACAATTTGA
>SOIA01000391.1 GCA_004378665.1 Candidatus Aminicenantota bacterium | reverse complement strand
GGAAATGCGAGGAATGGAGTTCAAGTCAACTGCGTTTGATTCCAGTCGTTCTCGGTAAAAGACTTCAGTTTCCGGCTTCGGCTGGGATGCTTGAGCTTCCGGAGGGCTTTGGCTTCGATCTGCCTGATTCTTTCACGAGTGACCTTGAATTGCTGACCCACCTCTTCCAGAGTGTGTTCGTTTCCGTCACCCAGTCCGAATCTCATCTTTAGGACTTTTGCTTCTCTTTCGGTGAGAGACTTTAAGGCTTCTCCGATCTGCTCTCTCAGGTTGATGTTAATGACCGTTTCAGGAGGGGAAGGGATGACTTTGTCTTCTATGAAGTCTCCCAGGTGGCTGTCTTCTTCTTCCCCGATGGGCGTCTCGAGCGAGATGGGTTCCTGGGCGATTTTGATGATCTTTCTCACTTTATTGACTGACATATCCATCTTTCTGGCGATCTCTTCGCCGGTCGGTTCTCTTCCGATTTCCTGGACAAGGCTCCTCGAGACCCTGATAAATTTGTTGATCGTTTCTATCATATGCACCGGGATTCTGATCGTTCTTGCCTGGTCAGCGATGGCTCTGGTGATCGCCTGCCTGATCCACCACGTGGCGTAAGTCGAGAACTTATAACCCCTTCTGTACTCGAATTTATCCACAGCTTTCATCAAACCCATGTTCCCTTCCTGAATCAGGTCAAGAAACTGCAGCCCCCGATTGCTGTATTTTTTGGCGATCGAAACGACCAACCTGAGATTGGCAGCCACCAGTTCCTTTTTGGCTTGATCGCTGACTTTCTTTCCTGTGGCGATGGCCCGGATGGTTTTTCTCAAAGCCTGAGTGTTGAGGCCGATCTCTTTCTGATAGCTCTTGAGAAGCTTGTTGACATCTTTAGCTTTCTGCTTCAGGAATACATCCTGCTTCTTGCTTTTTGCGCGAGAGACTGCAAGATTCAATTCTTCCTTTGTCTCTTCCAATTCGTTGATGGCCCTTAATTTTTCGCGCAGTTCGCTGATGATAATCTCTCTGTGGAGAGGACGAATATTCAGCTCTCTGATGAGGCTGCTCATTTTGACAATAATCCGGCCGCGTTTGAGGGTGTTTTTCTTCAAGTCTGGTATTTTATCCAATTCGATGCTGAGCTCTCTGATTTTTTTGATTTTTCCCATGAGCTGTTTCTTTTTGGATTCGAGCTTTCCTTCTGCAAAATCTTCTTCACTTATTTCAAACATTTCATAGATGATATCTGGCTCTTCTTTTATCTTTTCTTCAAGATCGAGAATTTCGTTCAGCACGAGCCGAGTCTTGGAGAGGGCTTTGATGATGGATTTTTCACCTCTTTCGATCTCTCTCGCAATGGCAATCTCTCCTTCTCGAGTGAGAAGCGAGATGCTCCCCATTTCTCGTAGATAGAGCTTCACAGGGTCGGTCGTTCGCTCCAGACCTTGGAGGGAGACGAGGTTACTCCGTCTTTTTTTTGGAGTGATCTCTTTCTGCTTGGAATTGAGGATCTTGATTCCGTATTCATCCATAGAACCGAGAAAAGCATCAAAATTTCCCTTGGACTGGTCAATTTTATTGAAAATCTTTTCTATCTCTTTATAATGAAGATATCCTTCCTTCCTTCCTTTTGAGATAAGCTGATGGATCTCGTCTTTTTGGTTTATGCTTTTTGGAGACAATATTAACTCCTCTCTCTCTCGATGCTCTCCCTACTATTATATCTCAAATCTTGATAATTTCGTTTCGATAGAGTCGATAATTGTTTTTTCGTATCCTGGATTTGTTGAATCAGAGGAAGAATTTTATCTTTTTCTCCATTTCTTTCCCGTCTTGCGAGTTCGGCATTTAATTTTTTTGCCTGATTTTCGAGCGAAAGCTGCTTCAGCGTGTTGAGACACTCAAAAGCCTCTTCAACGGTTGCGCTCTGCTCTCTCTCTAACAGCGCCTTTGACAAAGAACTCACGAGTGTGGGATCCACCTCTTGTTTGAGCTGATGGAGACTCGAACTTTCCCCCTTCTTGAAGCTTTCTGATAAAGCGCTGAAGATTGGTTCACCCTTCAAACCTTGAAAATATTCTTGTTTGATTTCCGCAAAAATGTAAGGAGCGATCTCTTTGTCTTCAAGGAGGATCTGGAGGAGTCTTTTTTCAGCGTTGAGGAAGATTCCTATTTCCTCTTCCTTCTCTCCTGTTGATTTCTGCCGGACCATGGACCTCAATACGCTTTCATCGATTGATAGCTGTTCCCCGGTTTGTTTCAAATATTCGCTGCGCACAACCGGATCAGGGATTTTTACCACTTCCGCGACGATGTTTTTTGCGATTTGCGCTTTTTCTTCTGGAGTCATGCGTTTTTTATCCTGGAGCTGGCTGCTGATCAAGAATGTGAGTCCGGGAGTACTCTTTTGAGCAAGCTCCTTGAATTTATCCGCACCAAATTTCTGTATGTAACTGTCAGGATCCAGCCCCTGGGGCAAGCTCATCACTTTGATTTCCACACCATTTTCGAAACAGAGCGATGTGGCGCGTTCAGCGGCCTTTTCGCCGGGCTTATCAGCGTCGTAACTCACAATCATTCGAGAGGCAAAACGCTTGGCAAACGTTACTTGATCATGTGTCAGACTTGTCCCCAGAGATGCTGCCAGATTAGTGATCCCTGCCTGGAAAAGGGCCAGGAAGTCTGTGTAGCCTTCCACAAGAAAGGTGTATCCTTTTTTCCGGATGGCATCCTTGCCGAAATTCAGCCCATAGAGGAGTTTGCCTTTGATGTAAACAGGCGTATCCGGAGAGTTCAGGTATTTCGGCTCCGCATCGAAAATGGTTCTTCCGCCAAATGCCACGGGTTTTCCTGATTCAGTGAAAATAGGGAAAATGATTCTGCCCCTGAACCGGTCATAAAAGCCCTTTTTCTTTTCGCTGAAGATAGCCAGACCGGCTTTCTCGAGAAGCTTGGGCTGGATGTTTTTTCCTTTGAAAAAAGAAGTCAAAGAATCCCAGGAATTCAATGCGTATCCTATCTTGAGTTCCTGGATGATCTCTGAAGAGATTTTCCTTTTGTGAAGATAAGCGAGGGCTTTTTCTCCTTCTTTGGTGTTGAATAGGTTTTTCTTGAAATAAGCGAGAGCGTCTTCGTTGATTTTATATAATTGCTCCTCTAATTTTCTAAATTGAGGGGATAATTTTCTCCTATCTGGTAGTTTGATGTTGTACTTTTCAGCCAGGAGCTTCAGAGCTTCGGGGAACCCGAGGGATTCTTTTTCCATGATGAGAGTGAAGATGTCACCCCCGGCTCCGCAACCGAAGCAGTGGTAGAGCTGTTTTTCCTCATCGACCGTAAAAGACGGGGCTTTCTCAGAATGAAAAGGGCAGAGTCCGACATGCTTTCTCCCTCTCCTCCTCAATGTCGTGTATTGAGAGGCAATCTCTACGATGTTAGACGCTTGCCTGATTTGATCAATAACTTCCATGCCATCATCTTATAAGTGCAAAATACTACAAGTAAATATAGGGTTGAGGTGCCCCGTTGTCAAGTATCTAAGTCACTAAAAATTAAAGTGTTACAAAAAAAATGAAAAAAGTGAAAAAAAGTGAAAAAAGAAAAAGGGGCCAGGCCCATTTTTGTTATTTTTTTAAAGGTGGTTGATCAGGCTGGCAAGGTATCCTGCGCCGAAACCGTTATCGATATTCACAACTCCCACTCCGCCCGCACAGGAGTTAAGCATGGCCAGAAGAGCGGCCAAGCCTTTCATGCTGGCCCCGTATCCGATGCTGGTCGGGACAGCGATGATAGGGATATTGACGGTTCCGGCCACTACGCTGGGCAGAGCCCCCTCCATTCCAGCAACGGTTATGATGACTCTTGCCTGTCGGATTTTTTCATATTCACCGAAAAACCTGTGAAGACCGGCAACGCCGATGTCGTAGATTTTCTCGGTTTTATTGCCAAAAATGTCACACGTGACGGCTGCTTCTTCGGCGACAGGAATATCTGATGTCCCCGCGGTTATGATGACGACTTTTCCTTTTCCAGGATCAGGTTTTCGCTGTTTGAAATAGATTGTCTTTGCGGGCGGATTAAACTGCGCTTGGGGAATTTTTTTCTTTAGATTTTTATAAGTTTTTTCCTCGACCTTGGTGATCAGAAGATTGCTCCCTTTTTTGATGATCTCCTGAGCGATTGTAATGATTTGTTCCTCTGTTTTTCCGAGTCCGTATATGATCTCCGGATAGCCTTTCCTCAATTCCCGGTGATGGTCGATTTTGGCAAAGGACAGGTCTTGATAAGGATAGTCTCTCAGGATATCGAGAGCTTCTTTTGGAGAAAGCTTTCCTTTTTGGACCTTCTTCAGAACGTCTTCGAGCAG
>SOIA01000167.1 GCA_004378665.1 Candidatus Aminicenantota bacterium | reverse complement strand
GGAGACCGAACCTTTGAAGAAGTGGAGCCTCTCAGCTATTATGGGGTGTTTCGCGGCCAGAAAGAATTCGACGAAGGACGCCGCGTGATTGGCTTCCAGGCGACTGCTGTCCTCAGAGATTTGAGGACGGATACGCTCACATCAATCCTTAACGAGAAAGCCTTTACGCTGGCCGTAGATGGATATACCTATCTGGACAAAAAAAGAAGCTGGGTTATCGGAGGCTGGTTTGGAGGTACTCAAGTGGCAGGGAGCCAGGATGCGATCTTTGACTTGCAGTACTCTTCGATCCACTACTTTCAACGTCCTGATGCCGATCATGTGGAAGTCGATCCGAACGCAACATCTCTTTCGGGTTGGGCGGGACGATTGAACTTCAACAAGCAAGAAGGAAGATTCTTACTCAGCGCATCCTTTGGCGCGATATCCCCTGGTTTTAACCCGAATGATATCGGATTCCAGTTCGGCTCTTCTGATGTCATAAACGGTCACTTGCTCCTGGCCTATCGGTGGCCTCATCCGGGGAAAGTATTCCGCAACGTGATTATTTTTGGCGGACCGTTCATCAACTATGACTTCGGCGGCAACAAGACCTGGCAGGGATACCTGGCCTCTATTGAAGGACAGTTCCTGAATTACTGGGGATTCGAGACGATGATCGCCTATAATCCTCCGACGATCAGCAACGACCTCACGAGAGGAGGTCCCCTGGCTGTGATGCCGACTGGAAATCAAATCGATTTTGGGATCAGCAGCGACAGCCGCAAGCCGATCGTTCTGAATGCAGGCACAGGCGTGTACTGGAGACCTGATTGGGACAGCTATTCCTGGGGTGGTGGTGTATTCCTCCGCTGGAAGGCAAGAAGCAACGTCAGCTTGTCTTTCGGCCCAAGCTTTTCTGTCCGGGATTCGTACGTGCAATGGGTCACACGAGTGGATGACTCGTACATGACAGAGACTTACGGAGTTCGGTATGTTTTCGGTGCCATCTATCAGAAAACACTTTCCGGTGAGATCAGGCTGAACTGGACATTCACTCCTAAGTTGACTCTGCAGCTTTACATCCAACCTTACCTGGCTGTTGGGAAGTATGATGAATTCAAGGAACTCGCACAGCCGAAGTCCCTCAATTACAACATTTATGGAGAGGGAAACTCAACCATCTTGTATGATGATCCGTACTACACCGTTGATCCAGACGGGCCAGGTCCGGCCCCGGAATTTTCCTTCTCCAATCCGGATTTCAACTATAAATCGTTCCGCGGCACTGTAGTCTTGAGATGGGAATATTTGCCGGGTTCAATACTCTACTTTGTGTGGACTCAGAACCGTTCTGATTTTGCCAATCCGGGAGATTTTGACTTGAGGCGTGACCTTAGGAATTTATTTTCCGCACCAGGAGACAACATCTTCATGATCAAGATTTCTTACAGATGGAATATCTGACTGGAGGATTCGCTACTTCCCTCCGATCTGCAACAGCTTGATGCGGAAAGTTGGAGCTGTGAAGCTTCGGTTCATGTCAAGGTCATTCCCGACCATATCGATGGCGTTCAGCATGTCGAACGCATTCCCGGCAACAGTCAATCCTTTTACGGGGAATGCGATCTTTCCGTTCTGAATCCAGAAACCTGATGCACCTCCGCTGAAATTCCCGTTGACCGGATTGATCCCGTAACCTGTGACGCTCCTGAGGAGTAGACCGACTTTCGTGGCTTTGATGATTTCCTCAGGAGAACTGTTTCCCGCTGCCATGAAGAAGTTATGTGCACCGATTCCAGGCACGCTCGTGAATCCACCTCTTGAGGCATTGCCCGTGCTCTTCACTCTTGCTCGCTTGGCTGCAATGGTGTTGTACAGGAAACCTTTCAGGACACCTTTATCCACTATGGTCCTCTTCTGTGTGGGGACCCCTTCTCCGTCAAAAGGCTTGCTTCTCATTCCTTTGGGTCTCGTTCCGTCATCAATGATTGTCAAGAGTTCTGATGCAATTTTTTGATCCAGTTTATCCCTGAGAAAACTGGCACCCTGTAAAACACGCTCTCCATTCACAGCCGCCAGAATCCCTCCCAATATGGCACGAGCCACATCCGGGTCGAATATGACAGAGGTCTTCTGGGTGTTGACCATTTGAGGGTCGAGCATCTCATAAGCATCTTTTGCGGCTTTTGCAGCGATCTCCTCCGGCGGCTTCAAATCAGAGAAAAAGCGCCTCGAGCATGACTCCCCTCCGGTGGATTTCTGTTCGCCCTTTTCCGCTACGACAGAGACACCAAAACCACAACCCGATTCTTTGTAACTCTTCAGAAGCCCGTTCGAATTGGCGAGAAAAACCTCTCCTTCCCCTTCTGAATAGGACGCTCCGGAGCTCTTGGTGATCCGGGAATCCTTCATGGCCAACTTTTCGACTTTCTTTGCCAGTTCGATCTTCCTCTCCATGGCGACCTGGCTTATCTGAGGATCGTACAGCCCCTCGATTTTTGTTATGCCCTTATCGTCAGGAAGAACATTGTTCTCATCAGGAGTCGTGTTTGACGCAAACCGGACAGCGCTTTCAACGGCATTCTCAAGAGCCTGATTTGTAAAATCATTGCAGCTGGAGAAAGCCATTTTTCCTTTAACGAAAACTCGAAATCCCACTCCATGAGTCGCGGCTTCCTGCACGGTCTCTATATCACCGTTTCGGACTCTAATTCTGAGGTTGCGACCGGATTCTATGTAAACTTCTGCCTGGTCGGCACCCTTGTTCATACATTTTTTTACCAGTTCTTCAGCTAATCCTTTATAGTCCATGGTTATCTCCTTTCATTCGTTACGCTCATCGTCTGGCTCTGCTTCCGCCCACGTTTATGCCGCGAATCCTGACCGTAGGCTGTCCGGCTGTCACCTCTGCGATCTGACCTTTTCCGCAAATTCCCGGACCAAAATCGAGGTCGTCTCCGACGGCGTCTATGTTTGAAATGACGTCTAAACAATTTCCGATCAGAGTGGCACCTTTGACAGGAATGGTTTTCTTTCCGTCCTCGATCAGGTAAGCTTCGCGACAGGTAAAATTGAACATTCCTGTGACAGGATTAACGCTTCCTCCGCTCAAGCTCTGCACGTATAATCCGCTTTTTGTCGAGGCGAGAATATCTTCGGGTTTATCTTTTCCCTTTTCAATAAAAGTGTTTGTCATCCTGGGTATCGGGAGATAGCGGAAGCTTTCACGCCGCCCGTTGCCTGTGCGTTCCATCTTCAACTGCTTTGCCGAAAGGACATCGGTCATGAACTTCACAAGAACTCCATCCTTGATCAACACATTCCGTTTCATCTGGGTCCCTTCATCGTCAAAATTTGTGGTTCCGCGGAAATTGGGAAGAGTTCCGTCATCCACCATAGTGAAGAGATCGCTGGCCACTTTTTGTCCGAGTTTTCCTGAGAACGCACCGGTCTCCCGGGCAATGATATCGCCTTCCAGAGGATGGCCCACAGCTTCATGAACGAGCACGCCGCCCCATCCATTCTGCATGACCACATCCATGATTCCGGCAGGAGCATCTTGGGCCTCGAGCATGGCAATGGATTCTCTGGCACATGTTAGCGCCACTTCTTCAGGAGTGACTTCATCGAACATCTCAAATCCGGAATGTCGGCTGAGCCTTTCTCGTCCCATATGCCGCGTGTTGTTCCCAACCCCCAAAGTCTGGACGATGAAGAACAGCAGAGGCAGTTCATCGCTCAACAGCAATCCTTCGCTGTTGGCAACGGTCCTTCCCCTGATCTCATCATAATAGCTGATCGAAGCCATTTTGATTCTGGAGTCATAATCCAGAGAAGCCTGGTTCGCCCGTTTCATCACATCGATTCTCTTCTCATCCACAATATCTTCGAGTGGGAGTTTGACCGTCACGTAAGATTCCCGGCTTTCTTTTTTCACGTTGACCGGGCCTATAGATTTGCCTCCGGTGGCGACAAATGAAGCGATTTCTGCAGCCCTCATCATCTTCTCATCTGTTATCTCATCCGTGTACGCAAATCCGGTTTTATTCCCGGATATGACCCGTACACCCGCTCCCTGGCTTATACCAAAAACTGCGCTCTTGAACTTTGACTCCTCCATCAATATCCTGCGGGATATCCTATTCTCCACGTAAACATCCGCGAATTCCCCGCCTTTCTCCAGGGCTTTTGCGATGACTTTGTTCAGGACTTGAGTGTCGAGATCAATCTTGGTGCTCCCCTTCTGCACGCCTTTGCAGGACATCAAGTTCATTAACAGAGTGGGCGTTGCAGCGAGGGCAATCCCTCCCTTGAGGCTTGTCTCGAGAAATTTCCGACGAGGAATTTCCTCGACAAAAAACTTTTTAAATTTCATATTCAACCTCTTT
>SOIA01000043.1 GCA_004378665.1 Candidatus Aminicenantota bacterium | reverse complement strand
GAAAAAGGCCTCTTTCTGTTCCCGCTGTTTGAAGGAGCTTTCGGATTGCTCTTAGAACTCCAGAAAGGAATCATCTGCAGCCCGATAAATTCAAGACGGCTGGGTCTTTCGGGAAATCGTTCTGATTTCTCGAGGATAAATCAATTAGAGAATCACTTTTTACGCCGCACTAGATGTCTCATCCCTTCCAAGAACATATCGACATGCTTGAGAAAGACATAGATATGCGTGGATACTCTCACTCCGTATGTGCCTTTTTCTTTATTGCCGATGGTCCTGACGACGATATTGTATTTTTCTCTCATGTAATTGACTATTTTTTTGGGTTCCACTCCTTCAACAGAAAAGGCGGTCAATCCCCCGCTGATATAGGGATCTTGTGATGTGTGCAGTCTGATGCCCGGAATCTTTCCCAGCTCCCTCTTTAAGTACCCGGCAAGAGTCTTGATCCTTCTCTCTATCCTCTCTTTACCGATGGCATTCTGAAAATCGAGAGCCTCACCCAGGGCAAGAGTTAAAGCGTCTGCCCTCTGACCCAATGTCTCAAACTTTCTTGCGTTTGCGGAGGTGTCCCAACCTGAAGAAGCGATTGTCGGCCACAGTTTGTCTTGGACTTCTTTTCGGACATACAGCAAGCCCACTCCAGTCGGCGCACCCAGCCACTTATAAGGACTCGTCGCGAAGAAATCGATTCCCAATTCCTTCATGTCCAGGTTGAGCATCCCGATGCCGTGCGCACTGTCTGCCAGCACGAGCACGCCCTTCTCATGGGCTATCTGACTTAATTCCTTGAGAGGGGCTATGAGCCCTGAAATATAGACCGTGTGGCTGATGCTGATGATTTTTGTTCGGGGCGATATGGCCTTTTGAAAGGCGCTCACGATCTCATCGACACCTTTAGGAGGCAAGCCGATGGGAACCATTTTGATCGTGATGCCGTATCTCTTTTCCTTAAGTCTCCAGGGATGCGTTCCGCCGGGATGTTCCATGGTGGAAAGAAGGACCTCATCCCCTTCTTTCATATCCAATCCATTGGCCACAAAATTCATCCCCTCTGTCGTATTCCTGGTGATGACGACCTCGTCAGGCGAAGCATTGATGAACTGAGCCAGCTTGGCGCGGACTTCCCCCTTCTTCCTGGGGATGAAATTGTAGACATCAAATGGGTTTGTGACCTGGACTCTGAAATATCTCATCAGCGAGTTGAACACGGGCTTAGGCATCGGACCGACCGTTCCGTTGTTCATCATGATCAGCCCGTCCTTGAAGAGAAAATGTTTGCTCAAAGCCTCCCAGTACACTCCATCCGGAGATTCATCCTCGATATACTTCTGGTTCAGAGAAGTAATGCTTTGATAGATGGAAGCATTCAGCTTTTTTAAAGCAGAAAGGGACAAGGCTGAACCGGCGAATAGATATTTCACAAAGTCCCGCCTTGAAAATCCTTTGAAAGAACCAATAATTCCAGTTTGATTAAATGCAGTCATGAGAATTCTCCCTCCTAAACAGGATTCTTGCGAAGGCGACTTTATCTATAAAACGGAATGGCCTTCGACTCCAATTAGAGTTTCTCGCACCCCCTGGAAGAGAACCCCTATCTTATTTCCCAATATTTTCCTGCATGTCGGAAAAGACTTCCTTTGCTTGAATCGGATGCACAGCACCCATGACAATTAATGCACAGTTTTTGAAAGACGAGACAAAAATCTGTTTTCCTTTTCTGTCCTGAACCCTGAAGAGATTCATTTCAAGGAGATTAAATTTCCGGTATCTCGGACTCTCTTCAAAGCTTTTCTTGACTTCATCGTATGCGCTAATTCCACCCTCGCCTTCTTTGCTCTCGATTATGTAAACACTGTAGCCGCCCTCATAATCGCCTTTTATCCCCTCTTTTAGGTGGAAAACATCCTGCGTGAAAAATGGATAGCTGTTGTACAGGCCCAGATTGCCCTGGAAATACTTGATGCTTGTTGTTCTAAGCCCTCTTTCAGGCAAAACAGAGGCCAGACGAGGTCTTCCTCCCTGAGCCTTGATCTTCGCATCCACGGCCTTCGCAAGCTCCTGCAATGCCTTTATCGTCTCTTGATCTTCATCGAATCCAGTGATCGTGACCAACAGATTCCCTTTCCAGAAATTCAGATAATAATCCGCAAGCTGGGCATCGGATCCGAGGACCAATCTCTGGTCTTCCGCACTGGTTTTGAACGTGTAAATCCCGTAGGCGCTTTCCGCATCCTCCATCTCGAAGATCTCTAAAGATACGGCTTTCCCGCTTTTGCTCTTGAAATCCTGCACAAAGACCTGCATGAACCCGTATTCATGATAGATCTCAGCCCCTCCGTTTATGTACTCATATAACTCATCCTCCCTGTATTCCTGAGGAGAGCCATCCCTTTCCCATCCTTGCATTTCACCTAACTTCGGAAGGTATTCAGATAGATCGTGTCGGAAAGGCACCGACGAATCAGACGCGTGAAGAAAAAATATGATTCCGAACAGCAAAAGGAGAACGGATAAAATATTTTGCCTGGTCATTCGATCACATCTTCAGAGCAAATGGCTTTGTTGCGCTTTCAATGACAGTCCGTTTTCAGTTTTTGAATCCAGTCAAACCACTCTTCTAAATCCAAAACACTCGTGAGGACCAATCAAATTTTCACTTCTTGGATCGCCACATTCTGAAGGTCGATCTCTCCGAGCCCGTGCTCATAAGCCTTGTTGATCATGATAATATCTCCGGGTTCCAGGCCCCAGAGAGTCGAACAGTAGGCGTCTACTGCCACTCTGTCCACACCGGCGACGACCTTCTGCGGTTTGATCAGCTTCCCGGGACCAAAAGGGCCGTTTGTGGTGATGAATTCAGTGGCATCCACGACACACAGAGTGGGCTTAATCACCGTATTCAGATCCGCAATGCACTGGTCCAGATGCTCGATCGCGCTTTGCTCTGTTCTCCATCCTTCTTTGTGGAATGTTCTGTTGTTGACTCGATAATTCAAACCCATCAAATTTTTCATGGTCCCCGTGAATTTGTTCCCTGCGTGGTCCTTGGTGATCGGCATGTTGATAAAGAAATCGTTGTTGAAGAACTCACTCATGATCTGGGCTTCCTTGAGCGCCTTGCCCCTCGGGACAGGGACAGTCGTGTAGAGAGATTCATCATCCCTGTCTATCAATTTTAGGTTTGCTCCCTCATCGATCACGGCCTTGTCGAGACCGGAGTCACTCCAATGTTTGGGCGTCAGCCAGCTGAGGCAGTTCACCTCCGCCGCTCCTGCCTTCCTACACATCCGGATCACAGCGCGAACCACATCCGGGTTGGTATATGTACCGGGATGCCGGCTCTGAGTGTTCGGGAGAATGGCCACCTTGTCGCCTTTATGCACGAACTTCTCTATTCCACCGAGAAGCTCAACGGCCTTGATCGTGTTGTTCCGGTAATCTCCGCCAGAAACGACAGCTATATCGCACTTTACGGCCTTTGAGCACGAAAACTGAGAAAGAACGCTCCCTCCGATCACAGCGGAAACCCCTATCTTCGCTGTTCTTTTGAAGAACTCTCGCCTTCCAATTTTTTTTGTCATGCAACCGCTCCTTACATAGATTACATGGATTCTCTCACATTTTGTGGCCACGGTTCAAGGATTATCAAGCTGGCTCTTCTTCCGTTTTGCATGCGTCATCAATACATGGACTGGACAGGAGGAACGACAAGGAAATCGTCAGCGCGACATCGGAGGATTTAGCCTTGCCGAACCTTCCTCCGAATGACTATCAGGTTAAACGAGGCCGGAACAGATTTTTCGACTTACAACTTTCCGGTTTTAGCCAGGATGATACTTCCATTCTCGACTCCAAGGTCACGGGCCACGACCTGACATTTAGCCTTCAAAAGAAAAAATATGGGCCTCTTTTCATCCGACAGAGCCTCGTAGTTCCCCTGCCCCTTGCTTATGATCAGGTTTGCCGAGCGGTATGTTTCCAAAAACTCATCCGAGCAGAATTTTAGAATGGTCCCCGGGGTATCACAACCTGAAGACGTGATTTCAGAGACCTTATCCAAGCCGGATAAAAGTGCGTCTTCTCGCGTGGCATCATTGATGATCGGCTTCTCCCGGACCACATAGATCACGGGTTTATCCATCTCCTCGATGAGGAGGCGGTCGAACACGGTCTCCCCCGCATTGTCCGCAAGATACAAAACGTTCCGGGCCTGTTTCAAAGCCTCACGAAATTCCTGAGAGTCGTCTACAGCAAAGTCCTGGGAAAGAATAGTCTCAAGCTCCTGTTCCAAGTCGAACGAGGAATCGGTCCCAAAATCGATGACATTTCCCGCGATGGCAAGCCGGATGGCTGTCATCAACCTATCCTCAGAGGATTCGACCGATCTCTTCAATTCCGGATAGAGAGAAAGAGCCTCACGAATGCATCTGTCTTTAACTTCCTTGTAGGGGTCTTCCACTCCGGTCCTCCGAGATATGATGCGGTACACCTCCCGGCCGATCTCAGGAGGTGTGACGTTGAAAGGGATCTGTTGAAGTGTTGTGCTCACTTCATGCAATATCTGCAGGATCGTCTTCTCATCAGAAGTCACCATCCTCGCAGTCCTGAGTGTCTGGATGAAAAAGCAGGGATAACAGTCCAGGGACGCTCTCATTCCTTATCCTCATAATAATCAATTATTTCCAGCTTGAGTTGGCCGAAAACCTCTGCCACCGCCTGGGCCATTTCCTTGAAAATATTTTCATCCAGAAGGCTGTGTCCGAATTTGATATGAGTCGCATCTGTATAGTATTCACCTGTCTTTTTATCCACAGCCAGCCATTTGGGATCAAGGCTGATCCACTGGCCCGCATAGACTTCAGGCCACATATGATAGGCAAATATTCCGCGCCCGTACATGACTCCCACCGCAGCCCTGGCAGGAATTCCCGCGGCCCGGCAGAGCGCAACCGTGATGACGGTGTGCTCGGAGCAGTCCCCCTCACGGTTTCTCAAAATCTCTTTCGCATCAGCAAAGGCCACGTCATAATTGGGAGTGATTTCTCTCCTGACCCAATCGGCAATTTTTTTGGCCGCCTTCCAGGAATTTCTCTCTTCCCCGACGATTTCCTCCGCTTTTTTTTGAATTTCCGTATCATCAGACTGGCAGAATGACGTGGACTTTAAAAAATCACGAAATCTCTTCCCGGTTATCGGAAGGAGGACCGCGTCTGTCTCTTTGAATACCTGGGAGAAGGTCTGGATCACAGCATAATCCTTTTCCAGCTCGAGGATTCTCTGGCTTCTGTCATCAAAAGGCAGGTTTTTTATCCTTTCGGTGGAGATACCGCTGAGCTTAAACGTGACTCCTTGAACTTCTTGAGGATTTTCGAACGCCACGTTGGACTGAATGACGGTGGAGAACGCTATATCGAAGTTTTCATCGGAAACCTCAATAGCCTTGTTCTTCGACATCCGGATGGATGTCAGATTCATGAAACTGGTCTTGGAAACGCTTTTCAGGGAGTTTCCCCCCTCTTCAATCCATTCATCACTGGATATGGGAATGATATAATCCGTCTGTCCCTTGATATGCCAAAGACTCATCATCTGGCCCAGAATGAGAACATCCTCCTTACCGATTACTTCAAAGCTCGTATCCACGAAGGAATAAGTCGCAAAGTCCAATATCTTAAAAGAGAATTTCTTCCCGGATTTCAAGCCATTCTCGTCGATGATCTTCTTAAGGGGTATGCCAAAATAGAACTGCTCTTCGTAAGGCATCTCTTTAATGACCTTATCTTCGGACATGAACACGATCTTATCCCGACTGACCTCTGCTCTGATGACGGTCTCACTCTCGGACATTTTTATCCGTAGGACACACTCCAAAGGCCTCCCTTGCGCATCAGAGATTGATTCCTGGGTTGTGGCCAATTCCACGGGATTTCCGCCCAGGCGAGTCACTCTCATCCAGGATTCATCAAGCTCCTTTGTATATCTTTGTCCGTTTTTTATCAAAGAAAATTCCTGATGGAGGCTGTAGCCGACTTTGACTCCATCCATATAGATGCCCATCCAGGACTCGGATATCTTTTTTTCCTGGGTTTCTGGATTCTCTAAAGAGGAAGAGGTCTCCCGTGGGTAGTCTGCCAAACAGCTCGGTCGAAGGTCCATCCGCACGTCTCTCCCGAGAATAGGAAGTGCGACACACGCCAGCAAGAAAAATAAAATCCAGAATTTTAGGATTTTCGACTCCATCACAATATCTCCTGCCTTCTTAGTTCTAATTTTTTTTGCTTCAAGAGTCAAACTGTGTTGTGTTTTTTTTCAAAAAAAGCGGCTCGAAGCCTCAACAGACTTCAAGCAGCCTTCTTTTCCCGGGTAGAGAGTTATGCGGTTTTTGCAGGGGGGAACTGGCCCTATTGCCTGATTTCGTCAGACTCTTCTCTCAGTATTCTTCTCAGGACTCAAAAGACGGTTGATCGACCGATTAAGGGCATCTAAATCCAGAGGCTTGACGAAGAAATGAGAAATAGACAGACGGGACAGTTCATCAACGTCAATCAGGTCAGGATAAGCTGAAATCAGGATGGCATCCCCTCGATATCCTGAATCTCTGAATTCATTGATCATTTCCAATCCGTTGCGGCCGGGCAGCTTTAAATCCGCTATAATCAAATCAATTTTGGCGTTCTTGAAACGCTTGAGGGCCTCTCTCGAATCTTTGGCCAGGTAAACCCGGTAATTCTCGTGAAGAATCAGGAAAAATGTTTTCCTTATGGATTCATCATCATCCACCACGATGATCTTCTTATCAGACATTTTATCTCAATGCACCTTTCTTAAATTTCAAAAACCTATGACATCGAAAAAACTGCATATTTCATGCCAATTGGGATGTGATTTCAATTTTGCACTATTTCATCTTTATCTCGAAGAAACGGACGCATGCTATCCGAATAGAGACTGAATCAAGCGCCACAGAAAAGCTCCACACTTAATGTAATTAACAGATATTAAAGAAATTAGGTAATAATCGGCATGTCTTCTCTATCCAGCGAAAGATAAAAATCAAGTGATTGAATATTTAGGGATCCAAACCTTTCGAAATTCTTCTCCATCAACTCTAAAAAAAAATTTACAGAGAGTAAAAGGCGTTTACACTGCAGGATTGACTCAGACGGCCAAAGGACACAAGCCGCACTACATACTCAGCTTGTATTCTTTGATCTTTTTGTCCAGGGTGGGACGGGTTATCTGGAGTATTTGACTGGCCTTAGTTTTATTCCCTTTAGTTTTATTCAAGACATGCTGGATGTATTCTTTCTCAACCTCTTTTAAAGACACCAGCTCCAGGGGAAAGATCTTTTTTTCACCTGTATCCACCGGGAGATTCTCTTCAAGGATCACATCCCCCTTGGCCAGGATGACCGCACGGGTCAAAGCGTTCTCTAATTCTCTGACATTTCCCTTCCAGGGAAGTTCCATCAAGACCTTCATGACTCCTGGAGGAAGCTTCTTCACGTTCTTGCGCAGCTGCCGGTTAATTTTCTCCAAAAGATAGGCCACCAGATCCGGAATATCCTCCTTTCTCTCATGAAGAGGAGGAAGCGTGATCTCCACGACTTTCAGACGATAATAGAGATCTTCCCTAAATTTTTCCTTCTCGATCAACGATTTGAGATCCTGGTTGGTTGCGGCGATGATCCTGGCTTCAGTCTTCAGCACCTTCTCCCCTCCAACCTTCATGAAATCTCTCGTCTCGATGACTCTGAGCAGTTTCGACTGAAGGTTAGGAGAAACATCCCCGGCCTCATCCAGGAAGAGAGTCCCTTTGCCAGCGATCTCAAACTTTCCTTTGGTCTCACTCACAGCGTCAGTGAAGGCTCCTTTGACGTGTCCGAAGAGCTCGCTCTCTAACAGCGTATCTACAATCGCCGAACAATTGATAACAATAAAAGGCTCGCTTCTGTTGGGGCTGTTGAAATGAATCGCTTTGGCCACCAGTTCTTTGCCGGTCCCGCTCTCCCCCTGGATCAGGACGTTGGTCCTTGTATCCGCGACTGAACCGATGAATTTGAACACCTCTCTCATTTGAGGAGAACGGCCGATGATATTATCAATGGTGTATTCCTTCTGCTGCTCTTCAACCAGATAACTGACTTTATCCTCCAGGCTCTGCATTTGAAACGCCTTGCTTACCGTCAAATCCAGCTCCACATAGTCAAGAGGTTTGACGAGATATTCGAAGGCACCCAGCCTTATGGCTTCAACCGTTGTTTTCATGTCATCAAAAGCAGTCATGATGATGACATTTGCGTTCTTGTTCTTCTCGCGTATCTTGCTTAAAACTTCAAGACCGCTCATATCAGGGAGGCGAATATCCAATACGACCAAATCAGGCATGTTCTCATCATACTGTTGAAGGCCTCCTTCTCCGTCTTCAGCCAGGCTCACTTCATAACTCTTGGAAAGATGGGCAGACAGAGTTTTCCGGATCAAATGGTCATCATCGATGATCAAGATTGATTTCATTGTGGTGCCTCCACAGGAATCAGGATTTCAAATGAAGTTCCCTTTTTCGCGTTCTCACTCAATTGAATGGATCCATTGTGCTGCTCGATGATCTTGCGCGCAATCGCCAAGCCCAAACCGATCCCGGTTGTTTTGGTGGTGTAAAAGAGCTCAAAAATGACATCCCTTTCTTTATCGGGTATCCCGCAGCCATTATCAGATATCACCACTTTTATTATCTTCCTGGACCGTTCTTTCAGGAGAGAAAGCGATATTGTAATTTCTCCCCCCTCATCCACGGCTTCATAGGCGTTCCGGAGTATGTTCAGGAACACCTGCCTTAACTTGTCCCCGTCCACCAAAATCTGGGGCAGTTCATCCTGAAAATTTCTCTTCAACCTGACCTTCTTGAGTGCTAAAGAATCCGCCAATGTCTTCACGGATTCCTCAAGAATTTGCTCGATGGAAAAGCGAGCCAGTTCCAGTTCAGAGGCTCGAGTGAAGTCCAGGAGGTCTTTGATAGATTTCTCCATATACTTGATTCCCTCCTGGGATATGTTCAAATGCTCCTTTTCGACCTCATCCAGATTATCGCTCAGCATCAGCTTCTGGATGTTCAGTTTAACCGACGTCAATGGATTTCGGATCTCATGGGCGATACCGGCAGAAATGCGGCCGATAGAAGCCAGTTTTTCTGCCTGAATCAGCTTTTGATTGGCAACCTCCTCCTTTTTCCTCGCTTGAAGAAGCTGACGGCTCATTTTATTGAAACTCCGGGCTAAATTACCGATCTCATCCTGAGATGTGATGTTGATCCTTTGTGAAAAATGCCCTTTAGAGATCTTGACCGTGGCCTCCACAAGCTTTTTCAGAGGGCCGGTTATCCTCTTCGCCAACAGTATGGCTCCCAATATGCCGATCAATAATCCAACACTCCCGATAAGAAGCAGCATCAAGCGAGTTTCCCGCATCTCTTTCCGTGTCTCTTCCAAGGACAGACCGATCTTGATCGAACCCCACCTGTCCGGAGATCCCTTGACAAAGATCGGAACCTCGACTTCAAGAATCCTCAGGACTTGCCCTGAATCCTGATCCTCTAATCTTTTCCTCTCTGAAAAAAAACTGTTTTTATCGACTTGCTGGCCCAGCAGGCTGAAGGAATAGATCTCATCGTAGTCCTTGATAAATCGCGTGGCTGTCAGCGGGCTCCTGAAGCGGTCGTAAATCACAATATAGATGAGCTTCTCATCGACCTCCGCTTCGATGCTCTCTTCGATCCCCTCCTCATCCCATACAAACAGCTGGCTGTAAATCATGTTGGCGATATTTTTAGCTACCACTATGCCGATGTTCCTCTGCTCTTCATAGATGGCTTTCACTTCTCTCTTTTCGATGACAAACAGAATCAAGGATGCAAGCACACAGAGCAGGGCAATCACAGAAAGCATGAACTTTGTCTGGAGAGACATGTGCAGTTTCATCTTCACGTTTCTATTTATCCAGCCAGATCTTTCCGGTGTTTAAATAATAAAATCCCAGAGGAGGAATTTCGACACCTTTGACATAGGCCTGCATGACCACCCTGTTCTGATGAGAGAAAAGAGGAATGGAAGGAACATCATCGAACAAAACCTGCTCAATCTGTCGAAACAGCCTGTTCCTCTTTGTCCAGCTGGGTTCGACTTCAGCTTCCAGCAACAGCCTGTCCAGCTCAAGATTGGCATATCCGAAGACGTTGAACACAGATCGAGAGAAAAAGAAAGGGCGGATGATATCTTCAGGGTCAGGAAAGTCCATCACTCTTCCGATAAAAACCAAATAGGGATTTTCATGCTCTTTGATCTCCTCCAGGGACCTGTGGTAATTCAGTTTCAATTTTATTCCCAACGGCTCAAGCTGTTTCCGAAGAGCTCTGAAAATCCTTAACTTCAGGTCTGTCTCTGGCAGCTCAATGAACAATGTCAATGTCGGGAATTCGTTCTCATCCGTAAAACCAGCCTCTTGAAGCATTTGTTTCGCTTCATCAAGGTTAAAAGTCTCATCATCCCTGGGGAAAAATCCTTGTAACCTGGAGGGGATATAGGTGTTCGTCACTTCACGGTGGTACCTCAGATCAAATGTGTCTCGAGCAAACTCTCTTTTATCGAGACCGAAGAAGATGGCTTTCCTGACGATCTGCCTATCCAAGGGAGGAATATGGCAGCTCATTCCCAGATAGATGGGATGGAGCAAGCCATCCTGGAAAACCTGAAAATCAGGCTTGAGCAGCCTATCGGACGCCACAGGCATAGAATCACACTCTCCGTTCAAAAAATGCTCAAGAGTGAAATAAGGGCTGAATTCGATTACGCTCAAATAAGCCCTTTTTCCAAAATACTGATTATTCCGCTTCAAGCGGATTCCGACAAAATCTCCAAAAGGAGACTGCATCAAGTGTTCATAGGCGAAAGGTCCGGTTCCGGATGGTCTTTCGAAAAATCTCTTTTCTCGACCTATGACTCGTTCCCGAGGGAGAATTTTGCAGAAATGCATGCTCATCAAATACAAATTAGAAGTCGAGACATAAGGCTTGGTCCAATGGATCTCGAAAGTGTACCTGTCGACGACCTTGAATCCGGCAACATCTTCAGTTCTACCCTCTCTGAAATCTACGGCTCCGACCACACGGGGAAGAAAATATTGATAGTAAGGGGAACCTGTCTCTTTATCGAGCAGCCTTTCCAGCGAGAATTTCACGTCTTCAGCCGTGAGTTCGTCTCCATGATGGAACTTGACTCCCTTTCTGAGAAAGAACGTGTATCTCGTGTTATCCGCAGAAATTTTCCAGTACTCAGCCAAGGAAGGCACAGGATTCAGCTCTTTATCAAGCCTGACCAATCCATTAAAAATCTGTTCCGAGATAAATATGTAAGAATCCGGATGAGTGGGGTCGAACTGAATTCGGAACGTACTGGAAAATGATTTCACCCGGAAAACTCCCCCGTAACGCGGCGTTTCAACGCTTTTTTCCCCGAAATTCTGCAGCGGGAAAACGATCATCAAGACGAGAGCGAAGGTTAACGCGGTGATCAGACAGGGCTTTTTGTCCATCTTTTCTTTCTTTTAATCATAAATTATCCTTGAATTTATAGCAAGATAGGGGCAATTTTCATGCTAAATTTTTGGGGAGTGAGACGATCTGTACAGGGGAAAATTCAGAAAATATAAGTGGTTGTCAAATTTCTTGTAAAATTATTTTACAAACAGAAATTCTTCCAAATTGTGCAAAAAAAAGAACAGGCAACTTTTTTAAAAAAAAGTAGCCTGTCCTTTTTCAGTCCTGAATTTTCTGTGCGACTTCGATCACCGCGCGGAAAACCCGCATGAAGTTTTCTCCCCAGATCTTCCGGATCTCCTCTTCTGAATACCCGCGGCGGACGAGTTCTGCCGTGATGTTCGGAAGCTCGCTGACATCCGAACAGCCGTCGATATCTCCTCCTCCATCAAAATCGGTTCCAATCCCCACATGATCCACTCCGACTAGCTTGACCACATGATCGATATGATCGACCAGGTCTTTGACCGTGGCTCTGTCCCTCGGATACTTCTCGTAAATCCCCATGTACTCTTCACGCATCTTTTCCAGAACAGCTTCATCCTTGATCTCTCTTCTCGATCCGTATTTTTCTCTGAGGGCCTGCAGAGCTTTATCTCTCTCTAGATTCGGTTTTGGTGTCTTGACGAAGCTCGAGACAAAACAGATCTGGATGACTCCTCCGTCTGCGGCCAAGGCTTTAATCATCTCGTCCGTTAGGTTTCTCGGGTGGTCGCAAAGAGCGCGCACGCTGGAATGAGAGGCGATGATCGGGGCCTTTGACGCATCCAGCACATCGAAAAAGGTTCTGTCCGAAGCATGAGAGATGTCGATCATGATTCCCAAGCAGTTGCATTCGGCCACGACTTCTTTTCCGAAATCACTCAAACCGTTATCTTCAGGATTGTTCCTTTCTGTGGAAGAGTCGCAGATATCATTGTCCCCGCCGTGGCAGAGGGTGATGTAGCGCACTCCTCTCTCATAATACTCTTTGACCAAAGAGAGGTCTTTGCCGACCGGGTATCCGTTCTCCATCCCGATAAAGGCCGCCCGCTTCCCTTCCTTCTCCAAACGGTATGCGTCTTCAGGCGATGTGGCCAGGCCCACCAGATCGGGATACTTCTCACACATCTGATGGATACCCTCCAACTGCCGCATGGCTCTCTCTTTGGCTCTTGCGTAGCCTTCGGGTGTTCTCTCTCCCTGACCGACAAACACAGCGAAGAACTCCGCGTCCAAACCACCCTCAGCCATTCGAGGAAGATCGATCTTGCCGCTCCCTCTCTCGCCGGACTCATGACGCTCACCGATATCCCAGTCATCACTCAACAACCGGTAAGTGGTGTCGCAGTGAGTGTCAACCGTCAGGATTCGATCGTGGATCGCCTGGGACTCGGTTTCCAAGGCCTCCGGCTCCAACTTCGGAGCACAACACACCAGCCTCATGAAAGAAAAAGATAAAATCGAAACAACTGCGGTGAATGCTATTCTTTTCATCGAATTTCCTCTCTCAGTATTTGCCGTCCATCTGGAATTCTGCGCTGTCCAGCCAGAATCCAGAATTGGTCAGAGAATCATGCTGGGCCTGAAGCAGGTCATAATGGAATTTCTCTTCCTCACTGATATTCCTGAAGATCTCCTTGGCCGCAGGATCATCCACTTCATCGGCCGCTTTCTGAAAAAAGCGAATGGCGTTCTCTTCGAGTTCCATTCCGATACTCAACGCCTGGGTCTCGCTCTTCCCTTCTGCGCCCTTCATCCTCTCCTTCAGCTTCTCGATCAACGCAGACTCCCCCTCGAGCTCCTCATCCCGGACATACTTCTTCCAGTCCGCCTCTTTGAGGATCTCGGTGAACAGCTTGCTGAACACTTCGATATGCCTCACCTCTTCTGCGGCGAGCTTTTCAAACATCTTTTTTCCGAGCTCATTATGCGTGATCTCGGCCGCGTGATTGAAAAAATTTCTCCCGTTGATCTCCAACCGGATCGCCTCCTTGATGGCGTTCTCGACCGGCTTACTTATCTCTTCCATCAATGACTCCTTTTATGGATTATGTTGTCTCCTTGAGAATGAATTCTTCCTGACAGCCAAAACAAAGGCTGCAGAAAAGAAATTGATACCATAAAACTGGCCTAATAGTATATCACTTTTTTGCCTTTTTCCAGGTTTCGATAAATTCCACAGCATAAGTCACCATGCCTGTGACCTGCTTCTCTCCGCGTTCTTTCGTCGCCTTCCTGGGGTCGCTGAA
>SOIA01000096.1 GCA_004378665.1 Candidatus Aminicenantota bacterium | reverse complement strand
TCAGGTCTGGAGCGAAATCACTATCAGTGCTATAATAGGTGCCTTCATGGCTCTGTTTAAGAAAAAAAAGAATAAGAGAGTATTGGTCATCGGACTGGACGGTGTTCCTCACTCTCTTCTTCTCGACCTTGCACAGAAGGGAGTCATGCCCTCGACATCCAGGCTCATCGAATCCGGCCACCTCCACAAAATGAAAGCCAGCCTCCCAGAGATCTCATCTGTCAGCTGGTCGAATTTCATGACCGGAGCCAATCCTGGCTCGCATGGAATTTTTGGCTTTACTGACTTAAAGAGGGATTCTTACACGCTCCGCTTCCCGAATTTTCTGGATCTTAAAAAAGAAACATTCTGGGACAAGCTCGGAGAACTCAAAAAAAAATGCATCATCATCAATCAGCCATCCACTTACCCGGCTCGAAAGATCAACGGGATCCTGATCTCCGGTTTTGTGGCCATAGAGCTTTCCAAGGCCGTCTATCCTTTGAGTATAAAGGCCTCGCTCGAACGTATGGACTATCGGGTAGACATTGACACAATGAAGTCCCGGGAAGACTCTGAGTTTCTCTGGCAGGAGCTTTTGAGAACTCTGGAGGCCCGTCAGAATGCTCTGGAATCTTTCATCAAAGAAGATTGGGACTATTTCGAATTCGTTGTTACTGGCACAGACAGACTTCATCATTTTCTGTGGAACGCTTATAGAGATGAAAACCATGCGGACCATCCCAGGTTTCTCGATTACTACTATCGGATAGACCAATTGATCCACACGATTGTGGAGTCCTACGAAAAAATCGCAGATGAAGACAGCCCACTCTATATTCTTTCTGACCACGGATTCACCGGGATTGATCAGGAAGTTTACCTCAATGCCTGGCTGGAGAGGGAAGGTTATTTAAAATTCAACACGTCATCCCCGGAAAGCCTTTCCGAAATCACGCCTGCCGCCCGCGCTTTTGCCATGGACCCGAACAGGATCTACCTGAACTTGAAAGGGAAATTCCCGCGAGGTTGTGTCGAACAGTCAGAAAAAAATTCTTTAAAAAAAGAGCTGCAGAAGAAGCTGGAAGGACTGGAATTCGAAGGGAAACAAGTCGTCAGACGTGTCTTTGATGCTGAGAAAATTTATTCCGGTCCTTATGTGCCCGAAGGCCCGGATCTAATCGTTCTCTCTGAGTACGGCTTTGACATGAAAGGCTCGGTGAAGAAAAAAGAGGTTTTTGGCCGTTCCAACCTTCAAGGAATGCACACCTGGGATGATGCTTTCTTCTGGTCGAGCACAGAGCACAGACAAGACCTCGCGATCTCTGATTTAGAAAAGATAATCTTGGGGAACTTCACATGATGCCGGTAAAAAACAGGAGGAGAGCCAGAAAAGCGTGTTTTCTGTTTCTGCTGATTTTGGCTTTTTCTCTGCCCCTCCAGGCGTATATCGGACCAGGAGCAGGGTTTGCCTTCCTTTCCTCTTTTCTGGTCCTCTTTCTGACTTTTCTCCTGGCCGTTTTTTCCTTGTTGACATGGCCTTTTCGGTTCCTCATCAGGATGATAAAAGGGCAGAAAGCGTACAAGAAAAGCCTGATCAACAAACTCATCATCATCGGCCTGGACGGGATGGAACCCACCCTTGTGGAAAAATATTTGTCTGAGGGAAAGCTCCCGAATTTTTCAAAAATCAAAAATACGGGAGCCTATGCCAGGCTCCGGACGACAACTCCAGCCATATCGCCTGTGGCCTGGTCATCGTTCATGACAGGCTCACACCCCGCCAAACACAATATCTTTGACTTTCTCAGCAGAGATCCGAGAACCTATCTCCCAGACCTTTCTTCTGCGCGAATCGGAAAACCAAAGAAGTTCCTATCATTCGGGAAATACAATATTCCTCTTTCCAAACCTGAGATTAAAGGACTGCGCAAGAGTGTCTCCTTCTGGAAAATCCTGGGAAAAGAAGGCATCTTCAGCACGATACTCAGAGTCCCCATCACTTTTCCTCCAGAAAAATTCTCCGGCCATCTCCTCTCCGGCATGTGTGCCCCTGATTTGAAAGGCAGCCAGGGGACTTTCTTTTTCTACACGTCGGATAAGGAAAAAATCCAAAAGCGTGAAGGTGGAATGAATATTCCCGTTAACATCACTGACGGAAAAATTGAAACTTACATCTCCGGGCCGGAAAACAATCTGTTGAAAAAGGAAGAAGAACTCCGGCTCCCCTTGACAATCACCGTTAACGAAGACAGAAACAACGCTCTTCTGGAAGTTTCCGGTCAAAGGTTCCATCTCAAGACGAACACTTTCTCCGATTGGATAAAACTGACCTTCCGTCCAGGACTGGGAATGAAAATCAGAGCTATCGCCCGTTTTTATGTATCTCAAATCCATCCTCATTTCGAGATGTATCTGACTCCGCTGAATATCGATCCTGAAAAACCGGCTCTTCCGATCTCCTATCCTTTTATCTATTCTGTCTACCTGGCTAAGCTCAGAGGAAGCTATATCACGCTCGGAGAAGCAAACGACACCTGGGCCCTGAATGAAGGAGCACTCAGTGAAGAGGCCTTCCTGGAGTTAACCTATTCCAACCATAAGGAATGGGAAGACATGCTCTTCAACGCGATAGACAAAACTCGGAAAGGCCTTGTCACTTGTGTTTTCGAGACTACGGACAGCATCCAGCACATGTTCTGGCGTTATCTGGACAAAGACCATCCAGCTTTGAAAGGCGATAAGTCCAGGATGAGTTCCCGTGTTATCGAAGAGCTATATCTTAAAATGGACGAGCTTGTGGGAAAAGTCCTTGAGAGATTGGATAACAAATCCGTCTTGATCATCATGTCCGACCACGGCTTCAAATCCTTCAGGCGGGGAGTGAACCTGAATTCCTGGCTCTATCTGAACGGCTATCTGTGCCTCAGGGATGGAAAAACTGTTAGCGAGGAGTGGTTCAAGGACGTGGATTGGGAAAAGACAAGAGTGTATGCCTTGGGTCTTGGCGGAATATACATTAACCAGAAGGGAAGAGAAGCCAAAGGGATCGTAGACTCCGGTGAGGAGTCCAGAGCGCTTAAAAGGGAATTGAAGGAAAAACTCAACGGTTTGAAAGACAGTGAAAAGAATGGCGTCGCTATCAATTATATCTTTGACCGTGATGAACTCCCCCCGGGTCCTTATAAAGAGAACTGTCCTGACTTCATAGTCGGGTACAACGAAGGATACAGAGTCTCCTGGGATTCAGTCACGGGAAAAGTGAATCAGACCGTTTTTGAAGATAACACCAAAGCCTGGAGTGGAGACCACTGTATCGACCCCAGGATCGTTCCGGGGATATTCTTCAGCACCCGTAAAATCAACACAGACAACCCGTCCATCATGGACATCGCGCCGACTGCACTCGAGCTTTTCGGCCTCGAAGCTCCATCTCACATGGACGGGTGTTCACTGATAATCGAACAGGACGATTCCTCAAACCAAAAAGACAAAAAAGGGAAACAGCAATGAAACCAATAAACCGAAGAGACTTCATTAAACTCGGCCTCTCTTCCGGAGCTCTACTTGCTCTGGGCAGCGGTTCCGATCTCGCAACAAGAACTCTCGGAAAAAAAGACTCCCAGAAGAAAGTCATTATCCTCGGCCTGGACGGGATGGACCCTCATCTCCTTCAAGTCTGGATGAGACAAGGAAAACTCCCTTCTTTCCAAAAGCTATTGAATCAGGGAGATTTTCGCCGACTCAGGACAAGCATTCCACCCCAGAGCCCGGTGGCCTGGTCGAACTTCATCACGGGAATGAATCCAGGGGGGCACGGCATCTTCGACTTTGTCCACAGGGACCCGGAAGCTTACATGCCTGAGTTTTCGGGAGCTGAGATCAAAGAGTCAGGAAAAACGATCCGAATAGGGAATCTGATTCTTCCTCTCTCAGGAGGAGAAGTCAAGCTTTCCCGAAAAGGAAGGGCGTTCTGGCAGATTCTTGAAGACTACGATATCCCGTCCACCGTGTTTAAGATGCCGGGAAATTATCCTCCAGCTCCCACCAAACAGAGAACGATCTCCGGATTGGGAACCCCAGACCTTGTGGGAAGCCTGAACCATTTCAACTATTACACGACAGAATTCACAGAGCTCAAGGAAGATATCGGGGGAGGAGAAATCCACGAAGTCTATGTCGCAGAAAACAGAGTGAAGACTTCTCTCCCCGGACCGACCAACACATTCAAAACCGACCGACCGGAATCATCTATCGATCTCACGGTTTATATCGACCCTGTCAATCCGGTCGCCAAAATCGTGATTCAGGATCATGAATTCATACTCAAACAGGGCGAGTGGAGCGAGTGGAAAAGGATCCACTTCAGGATGATTCCCACGCAGAGCGTGAGCGGCATCTGCATGTTCTACCTGAAACAGGTCCGGCCGGAGTTTA
>SOIA01000300.1 GCA_004378665.1 Candidatus Aminicenantota bacterium | reverse complement strand
TCCTGGAGGCAGTAGATAGAAGGGGAGGTTTTTCTTCTCATCTCCACAGCCTTTACGGCAGCACTGGCTGAAGGAATGGTGGTGTAACAAGGAATACGATAGGAGAATGCTGCTTTTCTTATTTTTCGAGCATCGCTCCATTCATGAATTCCAGAGGGAGTATTAAAGATCATTCCTACCTTTCCCTCTTTTATATCCTCAAGGATGTTTCTTTTTTCCTTAAAAACCTTGCCGATAGTATCCACACGAAAACCGTGTCTGTGGAGATACTGGGTGGTTCCTTCAGTGGCAACCAAGCTGAAGCCTAATTGCTCGAGTTTTTCTACGATCGGGATAATCTTCGGTTTATCTTCATCTGGAACGCTGATAAAAATTCTCCCCTCCTCAGGAAGATGAAATCCTGCCCCTTCGGCAGCTTTGAGGAAAGCCATGGGAAAATGGCTGTCAATTCCTATAGATTCCCCTGTAGAACGCATCTCAGGCCCAAGGATAGGGTCAACCTCCATGAATTTATCAAAAGAAAAGACGGCTTCTTTCACTGCATACAGGTTTGAAGGACGCTGTGTTATGTTTATCTCCCTGAGCTTCTTTCCCAAGATGAGTTGGGTAGCTATCTTTGCCATCGGAACTCCCGTGGCTTTGGAGAGGAAGGGAACTGTCCTCGAAGCCCTGGGATTGACTTCTAATATATAGATTGTGGTTCCTTTTACTGCTACCTGGACATTCATCAATCCTATAATTTGAAGCTCTTTAGCCATAAGGGTTACCTGTTGCTTTACTTCCTCGATCAGCCTATCAGCGAGAAAATAAGGAGGAGTGACCATGGTGGCGTCTCCAGAATGGATGCCCGCTTCCTGGATATGCTCCAGGATCCCTCCTATGTAGACATCCTCACCGTCGCAGAGAAGGTCAACATCCAGTTCCACTGCATTGTCAATAAATTCATCGATAAGGATGGCGTATTCTGCGCTGTATTCCCGGATAGATTTTATGTATTTTTCCAGCTCCTCCTCGTTATGGATGACTTTCATAGCCCGGCCTCCAAGGACATAGGAAGGCCGGACAAGGACAGGATAGCCAATTTTTTCAGCAATTTTTAATGCCTGGGAAGAGTTTCTGGCCATGCCATTTCTTGGTCGCCTCAAGTTTAATCTTTTCAAGAAATTGTCAAACTTTTCTCTGTCCTCAGTTTCATCTATAGCCTGGGAGCTTGTTCCGAGTATTTTTGCTTTGTTTTTCCACAACTCTACAGAAATTTTCAGAGGAGTCTGTCCTCCAAACTGGACAATGACTCCTTCTGGCTTTTCGTTATGATAGATGGAAAGGACGTCCTCCAGGGTTACTGGATCAAAATAAAGGCGGTCAGAAATATCATAGTCGGTGGAGACTGTTTCAGGGTTGGAGTTGATCATGATGGCCTTGTAGCCTGAATCTCTCAAGGCAAAAACGCCGTGAACACAGCAGTAGTCAAACTCAATTCCCTGACCGATCCTGTTTGGACCTGAGCCAAGAATGATTACTTTTTTATGGGGAATTTGTGTGGCTTCGTTTTCTTCATCATAGGTAGAGTAGAAATAGGGAGTTTCAGACTCAAACTCGCCAGCGCAGGTATCGACGACTTTCCAGACTGGGAACACCTTCGCTTTCTCTCTCATTTTCCTGACTTCATCTTCCTTTAATCCTGCGAGCTTGCCGATTCTTTTATCGGAAAATCCCAGTTCCTTAGCTCTTCGGAGAAGATTATGATCCAATGAATCCTTTCTCAAGGATTTAAGTTCTTTTTCAAAATCAACGATTTCCTTGATATTCTGGAGAAAGAAAGGGTCGATTTGAGTGAGCTCACTAATTTCCATCACGGATATTCCTGCTCTAAGAGCATCAGCAATAAACCAGAGTCTTTCAGCATTCGGTTGAGCAAGGTCTTCTTTCAATGTTTTTTTGTCTATTTTTTTATATTTCTCTTCGAATCCCCAGCGGTCTATCTCGAGAGATCGAATCGCCTTCTGGAGAGCTTCTTTAAAGGTTCGACCAATAGCCATTGTCTCTCCCACTGATTTCATCTGGGTGGTGAGGGAAGGTTCTTCTTCAGGGAATTTTTCAAAAGCAAAACGGGGGATTTTGACCACGACATAGTCGATAGCAGGCTCAAAACAGGCAGGAGTCTTTTTTGTGATGTCGTTTAAAATCTCATCCAGGGTATAACCTACAGCTAATTTAGCTGCCATTTTGGCTATGGGAAAACCAGTGGCTTTTGAGGCCAGAGCTGAAGAGCGGGAAACCCGGGGATTCATCTCGATGACCTGCATTCGTCCATCCGAAGGATTGATGGCAAATTGAATGTTGGATCCTCCTGTTTCTACTCCTATCTCTCTCATAATGGCAATGGAGGCATCCCTTAGTCTTTGGTATTCCTTATCAGTCAGAGTCTGGGCTGGGGCTACAGTAATAGAGTCTCCTGTATGGACTCCCATGGGATCGAAGTTTTCGATGGGACAAACGATCACAACATTATCTTTTTTATCCCTCATAACTTCCAGTTCAAATTCTTTCCAGCCTATTATGGATTTCTCGATAAGTACTTTTGATATGGGACTTATGGCAAGACCAAGGGGCACGAATTTATAAAATTCTTCCCAGTTGTTAATGATATTGCCGCCCGTTCCTCCCAAGGTAAAAGAAGGGCGGATAACCACAGGAAATTTAATCTTCTTCACGATGTCCACTGCTTCCTTCAAACTGGAAGCGTAACCTGATTCTGGAACTTCGAGCCCGATCTTTTCCATCGAGCGGCGGAATAACATTCTGTCTTCTGCCTTTCTGATGGAGTCTGTGGTGACTCCGATTAGTTGAATTCTGTGTTTAGCCAAGATCCCTTCGTCGTCAAGTTCAAGAGATAAATTCAATGCTTTCTGGCCGCCCAAGGTGGCAAGAAGGGCATCAGGATTTTCTTTTTGGATTATCTTTTCCAGGTACTCGACTGTTAACGGTTCAAGATAGGTACGGTCTGCAAACTCAGGGTCGGTCATGATAGTGGCTGGATTGGAATTGACTAGAATAACCTTATAATGTTCTTCTTTTAAAGCTTTAAGGGCCTGAGTTCCTGAATAGTCAAATTCAGAAGCTTGACCGATGATAATAGGTCCAGAGCCGATAATCAGAATAGAATGGATGTCGTCTCGCCTTGGCACTTTATTTTTCCTTAAAATCTTCCATCATATTAATGAAATCTTGGAAAAGATATCTTGAATCCTTTGGACCAGGAGAACTTTCTGGGTGATACTGGACTGAGAAAAGGAATTTTTCGCTTAAAGACAATCCTTCTGAAGTCATATCATTGAGGTTGAGATGGGTTAATTTTGCTAATCCCTCTAAGGAATCAATATCTACAGCAAATCCATGGTTCTGGCAGGTTATTTCGATAGAACCTGTCTCTAAATTTTTTACGGGGTGGTTTGCTCCTCTATGTCCAAATTTAAGCTTGTAAGTCTTTCCTCCGAGAGCAAGGCCTAAAAGCTGGTGTCCGAGGCAGATTCCAAAGATGGGAATTTTCCCGATTAAATTTTTAATGTTATTTATGGCGTAATTTACGGGAGCAGGATCCCCGGGACCGTTGGAGAGAAGAACTCCGTCCGGCTTCATTTTCACGATTTCCTTCCATGATGTCTGAGCAGGAACCACGAGCACATCAACATTATTTGAAACAAGGTTTCTTAAAATATTTCTTTTAATCCCGAAGTCGTAAGCGACGACAAAATATTTGAATCTTTTTTTTGTAGAGTAGCCTTTTGACCACTTATAGAGTTCCTCATGCCATCTATAGGCCTTAGAGGTAGTAACTTCCTTGACTAAATCGAGTCCGACTATAGAGGGTATTTTTTTTACACGGCGGATAAGAGCTTTGGTGTCCTCACTTTTAGTCGAGATTAGGGCTCTTTGGGCGCCTCTAGTACGAATGATTTTGGTTAATTTTCTGGTATCTATACCCTGGATGCCGACGATTTTATGCCTTTTCAGGTAATCTGAAAGACTCTCTTGCTTCCTCCAGTTGGAGGGAAGGGAGGCAAGCTCTTTGATGACAAAACCTTCCACCCAGGGATGCTGTGATTCCACATCTTCAGAGTTGCAGCCATAATTTCCAATCAAAGGATAAGTCATAGTGACTATCTGGCCCTTGTATGATGGATCTGTAAGAATTTCCTGATAGCCAGACATAGAAGTGTTGAAGACGATTTCTCCTTGACCCTCGCCGTCGAAACCTATAGATTGTCCGATGAAAAATGCTCCCCCCTCTAAAACAAGGATGGCCTTTTTCGAAGCCATCTCAGGTGCTTAAGATCTCCGAAAAGTCGGCAAACATTTTTGTTATTTTACATATTCTTATTTTGAAAATCCACCTTTTTTTAAATTTCAATAAATAA
>SOIA01000153.1 GCA_004378665.1 Candidatus Aminicenantota bacterium | reverse complement strand
CTCAAATACCAGATTACACAACCATTCAGCTGACAGCCCTGGTCATTCTGAGGGTTGGAATCGGCTGGCATTTTCTCTACGAGGGAATCGTCAAAGCGCTCAATCCTTACTGGTCGTCTGCAGGATTTCTGCTGGAGACCAAAGGGATATTCAAAGGCCTGGCCACTTCGATTGTTGCCAGCCCGGGAGCCTTGGGCTTTGTCGACTTTTTAAACCAGTGGGGATTGATTCTTATCGGTCTTGGTTTGATCACCGGATGTTTGACACGAATTTCCTCTATTTCGGGCATGGTCCTCCTGCTTTTCTATTATGCCTTTCATCCTCCGTTTATCGGCTACACGTATGTAACTCCCATGGAAGGGAGCTATCTCATAGTAAACAAAAATTTATTAGAGTTGTTCGCCCTGTTTGTGTTGACGGTATTTCCAACAGGAACGATCATCGGATTGGACAGGTTGATCTTTTTTAAGAAGAAACCGTCATAAACGGCAGAAGGATAACTGAGCACCTGGAGGAATCCAAATGAGTGAAGAAGAAAACAAAAATACTAACAAAAAGCCAAAAAAAAAGGCTGAAAAGGTGAGCCTGACTCGGAGAGACGTTCTCAAGGGGCTCGCCACGATCCCTGTGTTCGGCCCGTTTTTCTACGCTTTACTCAGGAAAAAACGGCTGGATGACCTGAAAAAGCAAGAGATCCTTGCTGAATTAGGGATAACCGGGGAGGTTCCGGCCGTCCTGCCGAAGACAACGCTCAAAAAGCCCGGAGCGCTCATCAGGCTGGGGATAATCGGTTTTGGCGGCAGGGGAGAGGCTCTGGTGCATGCGGCTGGTTTCGCTCATCCTGACTGGATAGAGAGGAAGAAAAAGGATGTCCGGGAAAACAAACTGGATAAAGGACTGGAGGCGTTTTTGAACCAGGAAGACCTGAATGTCGTACTGACAGGAATCTGTGATGTGTTTGATGTCAGGGCTGAGCGGGGGATTGCCGCCTCCAAGAATAATGCCAGACAAATAGGAGGTTACGGACTGCTGAAGGGAGCCAAACGCTACCGTCATTATCAGGAAATGCTCGAAAGCAGTGATGTAGATGCGGTGATCATCGCGACTCCTGATCACTGGCATGCTCAAATGACGATTGATGCTATAAACGCAGGCAAGCATGTCTATTGCGAGAAATGCATGACCAGGACGATAGAGGAAACATACTCAGTCGCCGAAGCGGTGAAAAACAGCGGAATAGTCTTCCAGCTTGGCCACCATGGAAGACAGCAGGAAAGCTATGTCAAGGCCAAACAGATTGTGGAAAAGAACATCCTCGGGAGGATCACTCTTGTTGAGTTGACCACGAACCGCAATTCACCGAACGGAGCATGGGTCTACGCGATTCACGAAGAGGGGAGCCCTGAGACTATCGATTGGGAACAGTTCGAGGGGCCAGCGCCACACAAAGTGCCTTTCAATCTGGAGAGATTTTTCCGCTGGCGCTGCTGGTTTGATTATGGAACTGGACTTTCGGGCGATCTGCTCTCGCATGAATTTGATGCGGCCAATCAGATCCTGGAGCTCGGGATTCCCAAATCTGTGGTGGCTTCAGGAGGGATTTACTACTTCCAGGACGGACGCGACGTTCCCGATGTCTTTCAGGCAGTGCTCGAGTATCCGGAAAGGGATCTCACAGTGGTTTACAGCGCAACTCTTGCTAACGGAAGAAACCGTGGGAAACTGTTCATGGGACATGATGCGACGATGGAAGTGGGCTACAGCCTGAGCGTGACCGCTGACTGGGAATCCACCCGGTATAAAGAGAAGATCAGGAACAGGATCATCAACACATCACTCCCATTGTTCACATACCAACCCGGCCTGAAAGGTATCGATACTGTCACATCGGCCACCGAAAGATATTTCATGACTCGAGGGTTGATGTACACCATGAAGGGTGGTAGGCCTGTCGATGCCACTCATCTCCATGTCGGAGAATGGCTGGACTGCATCCGGAACGGAGGACAACCGAGCTGCAACATCGACCGGGGCTTTGAAGAAGCGATAACCTGTCATATGGCGACTCTTTCTTACTTAGAGGGCCGTAAGGTGGAATGGGATCCTGTGAAAATGCAGGTTGTGTGATCCTCATCCATGGTTCAATCGTTTTGGGCGGGTCGGGAAAGGGATTATTGAGTGATACATCATTGAAAGAGAGGAAAACAGGGATGTGAAGTTCTGTCTTGGTTTGATGATGTTTCCATTGTTGCCAAGAGGGAACGGAAACCGAAAAAAGCATGAAAAGAATGACATTCGAATCCATATAAAAGGGAGAAATCATGAGGAAGAACATTATTGTATTCATGGCATTTTTACTCGTAATCTCGGTCCTGTATTGCGCCAAAGGACAGGTTAAACTCATCGAAAAAAGAACTCTGGAATCTGTCAAGGGAGCAATGGCGAGCACGGATTATGAGGAAGTGAGGATAAAAAAATTCCCGATCGCTGTCCAGTGCTGGACCTTCAGGAAGTTTACGTTCTATGAAACTCTGGAAAAGGCCAAAGAGCTCGGGATAAAGTACCTGCAGCCCTATCCGGGGCAAGCTTTGAGCCGGGACGTGAAGGGTGTCAGATTCGACCACAATCTCAGCGATGACTTGCTCAAGCAGATTAGAGATAAGCTGAGAGAGTATGGGATTTCCCTTGTCAGCTATGGTGTGGTGGGATTCGAGAACACAGAGGAGAGTATGCAGAAAGTCTTTGATTTTGCCAGGAAAATGAGGATCCGAACCATCGTGACCGAGCCCAAGTTCGAAGATGCGTCCCTGCTGGAAAAAATGGTGAAAAAATACAACATCAATGTCGCCATCCACAATCATCCAGACCCTTCAAAGTACTCCCATCCTGAGACTGTCCTGGAATACGTCAAGGGGCTCGACGAGCGCATCGGTGCGTGCGCGGATACGGGCCACTGGATGCGTTCTGGAATAAATCCTGTTGAAGCGCTCCGGTTGCTCAAGGGACGGATCATTGATGTTCATCTCAAGGACCTGGACGTCTTCGGGTCCAAAGAGGCGCGCGATGTTCCTTTTGGACAGGGAAAAGCCAATGTCCATGACATCCTGGCTGAACTGACCTTGCAGAACTTCCATGGATATCTTGCCATAGAACACGAGAACCCGAAAGATGTGGACAATCCTTCACCGCCCATACGAAAAGGTATCGAATACATAAAAAGCATTACTTATTACGAGGATTATGAAGAGATCCTGAAATGGAGCTGGGGACGATATGCCAAGCACGGATGGAATCATTACGGACCCGGTTATTTCGAACTGGATGGTAAAACCGGAGTTCTGAAGGGGCAGGGAGGAATGGGCCTCCTCTGGTACAGCCGGAAAAAATACAAAGACTTCATCCTGGACTTTGAGTACAAATGCGCGGATAAATTCACGAATTCAGGAGTTTTTATCAGAGTTCCGGAAGTTCCCACGAGCGATGATTACATCTATCACTCTTTCGAGGTTCAGGTCCATGACAACGGAAAGGACATGCACAAGACAGCCGCAGTGTATGACGCGGAGCCGCCGACTATCGATGCCTTTAAAGAGCCGGGTGAATGGAATCACATGAAGATCACGTTCAAGGGGAACCGGATAAGGGTGGAGTTGAACGGCAAGTTGGCTCTGGATTGGGAGGCTGAACCCCGGGGTAAAGTCAGGGATTTTGCTCAAGAGGGATACATCGGGCTCCAGAACCACGATAGCCGGTCTCCGATCTTCTTCAGGAATATCTTTGTCAAGGAATTGCGCTAAAGTCTATATCTTCTGTTCTGAGGCTTCACTGCAGGATTCAGTAAAAATATTTAAGGGTCAAACATTATATGATGGACAGCTTTGACGAGGCAGTGAAAAGCCTGGGCAGGCCCAAAAAATATCACAAGGGAGAGGTGCTGTTCAGCGCTCATGAAGAAGCGAATGGCTTCTACTTCGTGGAATCCGGAGAGATTCGCGTCCATAAAATGGATGAGAACGGTCGGGAAGTCGAAGTCGTACGTCTGGAACCGGGCGATTTCCTGGGAGAAGCCATAGTCTTTGTCTCGCAAGTTTTTCCATTCTTTGCTCAAGCGGTGAAGGACTCAAAGGTTTTGTTTTTCGACAAGACGACCATCCTGCGGGAAATAGAGAGGAAGCCTTTAGTGGCGAAATTCTTTGTCGACCTGCTGGCCCGCAAATGTGTTGTCCTGAGTAGAAGGGTCGAGTCCCTTAGCCTTCAAACCGTAAGACAGAGGCTGATCCAGTATTTGATTTCGAACTGTTCGGGTGATCAACAGTGCATTGTTGAACTGAAGGTCAAAAAGGTTGAGCTGGCAAAGATCCTGGGAACAATAAGCGAAACGCTCTCGCGGAACCTCAAGCAGATGCAAGAGGAAGGACTCATTAAGGTTGAAGGAAACAGAATTCGAGTCGTTGACTGTTGTAAGATGAGATCA
>SOIA01000289.1 GCA_004378665.1 Candidatus Aminicenantota bacterium | reverse complement strand
AAGAAGAGGGGGATGAAATTCGAAGTCCTGTTTTAGTTGTTCAAGCGGATATTGTGTTTATCGATAAGTTTGTATAATTTCTTTTCTTCCTGAATTCCCTTCAGAATATCCGTCATCAAGGGTCTCATTTCTTTCTTGTTGAAATCACATTTTTCGATTTCTAATTTTTCGGAGTCTAAAGTGCAGGTGACCAATTTGATGTCTTTGGCGTATTTTATAGAATATTTTGGGCCTTCCGCTTCGAAGTAAGTCACCTGGACTATCATTTTTTCTTCGTCTTTGGTCTCGTAGATCAGGACAACGATATGTTCTTCGCTGTTTGTCGGATTCTTATCCAGGTCAAAATGAAATTCTCTCTTTATGAAATATTCGTCTTTCCTTCTGCCCAACTCTGAGACTTCCTTATGAATGTCCTTCAGGATTTCCTCGGTTGTTTTTTTGCGATCTGGCTTTTTCGAAAGCATTTCGGAAGATTTGAGAACGCTGATGGCCTGAAGCATATGCAACGAGACTGCAACGACGAAAATTATGCGGATGAGGACCTTAAGGAATGTTCTCTCAATTTTCATTGGCTTCACGTCCGCCTTTTCTACTTCTATTATAACGCATAAAATAGAGGGACACTAACCTTAATTTTTTTCTACTTATCGCACTTTTTCTCGACTAATACTAGGGATGTTCGATGCGAGCGGAAGGATTTATTTTTAAAACTTCTTCCACTCTGTGTTATAATACATCAAACATTATGTATGGAGAAGAAAATGGATTACCAGGCAAAGACAGTCCACTTAAGTCAAAAGTTTGAAGATAATCAAAACAATGACCGCGAACTCACTACTGTTCTGAACGCTTTTGCCAGTAAAGGGTATCGTCTGGATAAAATCGTTCCGGATGAGAGGTTCGTTTCTGATAGAGACGCGAAAAAGGTCTTTGTAATGATATTCAAAAGGGAAACAGAAGAACCTGCATAAATTATTCCGGCATTATAATGCCGTAAAGTAACCTTCCTCGTATAACCGATTTGAATCCTTGACTTCTTCCTCGGTCGATTCAACAAACTCTATAGCTTTGTCCACCATCTGGAGCATGGTTTTCTTGTCTTCGGGAAGATCGCCGGTAATTCCCCTGTAAACAGCAGTTCCTCCGGCCCAGAGGTAATTTGTCACATGGTCGCTGGCCAGGGAGCACTTATTGACAGCGAGGTTTTCCAAGAAAAGCCTCACTTCCTTGAGTCGCTCCAAGGGAGGTGTGATCTCGAATTCACCGCTTTCCAGTTTTTTCTTCAAGGGAGTTCCCTTTTTGAGAGTCAATGTTCTCAATCTGATAAAATCCGGCTTGGCGGCATTGAGGACTCTTGCGCTGTTTATTGCATGTTCCTTCCACCGGTTTCGGCCTCCGGCTCCGCTCAGAACATAAAAAGACACTTCAAAACCGGCTTGCCTGGCCCTCAGTCCAGCCTCGACCATTTCTTCAGGCTTGGCTCCTTTGCACAGCCAGTCGAGAACAACTTCATCTCCCGATTCCAGGCCGATGTGCAGTCTGTCGAGGCCCGCTTTTCGGACATCGGTCAAGAATCCCATCTTTCTTTTTATGATGGTTTTGGCTCTGGCGTAGGCGGTTATCCTCTTCGCTTCGGGAAATGTCTTTCTGATGTGCTTCACGATTTCCGGCAATTCTTTATGCGTGAGATTGTCACTGTCACCGAGGAATATGGAATCCGCAGCTTTGTAGATCTGTCTGGCGGTGTTCACATCTTTTCTGACTTCTTCAAGAGGTTTGGTCTCGAATCGGATGTCTTTGTACATGAAACAGAAAGTGCACCTGTTCCAGGGGCAGCCTCTTGTTATGCGGATGAGCGCGCTTTCAGCTTCATTGGGAGGCCTGTAAGGAGGAAAATCATACGTGTTCATGTATCTCAGCATTTTTGATCAGTCCCTCCCCCCGTTGAGTTTGAAAAAACGACGGCTTTATTTCTTGATGTATCCAAGAGATTTCAACTTCTCAATATCTTCTTCAGTGAGATCTGACTTCTGCTTGAAATATTTCTTGCTGTATTCGATGAATTCCTTGACTTTTGCGATGAATTCATTCAACAAATCAGACAGGACTGCGGATTCTCCGTTTGGATTTTTGTAAACATTCGTGCTCTCGAACCAGTCCTTCTGTATGTTGTAGGATTCAAAACCATTATCATAGATCATTTTCATGTTGTCTTTGAGCAGACCATACCGAACCGGCTCCACTTTAAGATGGAACTTTTTGCCTCTGTCTTGATGGACGGCACCTTTGTAGGTTTCAAAATAAAGCACTCTCTTATCAATTTTCGGATTAAAGAGATTATCCCCGACCATATCTTCAGGGACCGGAATCTCCAGTTGTGAGAGGATCGTAGGAGCAATATCCAGGATGGAGACATTTCTTTCTATGACAGTGTGGTCATTAATGTTTCCCGGAAGCTTTACGATCAGAGGCACATGAAGGCCGGAATTGTATAATCTTCTGCCATGTCCGTAGTAATCATGTTCACCGAAGCTCTCTCCATGGTCAGCCATGAAGATGATCAAGGAATCGTCATAAAGATTGAGTTCCTTTATTCTTTTGATCAATTCGCCGATGTATTGGTCTGTGTAGCCAATTTCCGTATCGTATTTTCGGATCTTCTTGAAGTCGCTTCCTTCCGGATAAGCCTCAGGAATGACTTCTTTGTATCCATTGTCAAATTCCTTGTGATAGACATAGGGATCATGGGGGTCCGTGTAATGAATCCAGATGAAGAACTTTCTCTTGGAATTGTTGTAGATCCATCTCAAAGCGACTTCATTTACTTTTTTTGCATCTCCCTCAGCACTCACCATCCCGAACCAGCGTCTCTTGTTGAAGACTTCAGTATAGGTGTCAAAACCCCTGTTCAGCAGAGTGAGGTCTTTCTTCAATGTCCAGTTGGATATGAATGCTCCTGAATAATATCCATGCTTTCTCAGATATTGGGGCAGTATCTTAACCCTGTCGAACACAGACATCCCGTTTCGTTTGGCTCCATGCTTGTAAGGGGGAAGAGACGACAGCATCGAAGCAAAGGCCGGGGTTGTTAAAGGAGAGGGTGTGAAGCAGCGGGTGAATTTCACGCCGTCTTCGGCGAATTGGTCAATATTGGGGCTGGTGTTCCTCGGATAGCCGTAACAGCCGAGATGGTCGGCTCTGAGAGTATCCACGGCGATGATGATGACGTTTGTCGCATAGGACATAGAACAAAGGAGGCCGAATGAAAATGCGAGGAGGACAAATCTTCTTATTCGGTACACGATAAAACCCTTGAACAGAACATAATACAGAATTTCTTATAATTTTTCTATATTTTTTCCGTGATTGGAATGAAAAAATGTCTCATTTTAGACGGATTTTATACTGTTTTAATAGACTCCGGCTATTTTTTTGCAGATTCAAAATATTCCCGGACTTCGGGTTTCACGAGATAGACGATCACAAGGACTCCAGTCATTGCGTTTCTCCCAGATGGATGGCAAGAATCTCATTGTTTATCTTCTTTCGAGGGCCATTTCCACGCCATTTGTCAGAGGACTGTAGCTGGCTTCCAGCCTTCCCCTGAAGGGCTCCAGAGATCTTCTTGTTACTTCGGGCAGCCCATCCTGCCAGACCAGCCGGTATCGATTCAATTCCATGGCTTCAATCTCAGCTTCCAGGGCTTCCCTCCACTGCTTTGAAATTCCACGGAAATCACCTTCAATCAATTTTTCATGCTGGTTGTGGAGCATGGGCAGGAATATCCTATGGAGCCACCTGAGAGTCATGTCTCGTCGTATCTCCTCAGACTCTTGATCCTGCCAGTCGTTGAACCTGAAGCCCTCATCCTCGCCTCTGATTTGGATATCGTGGCCATCCAAGACGGATTTTTCCAGCCAGGAATAATACACAACAGTATAAATGTAATAATACTCGCCCATCCCCATCCCAGAGTCTAACAACGCTTGAATTCGGGCTTTGTGGAAGTCCGCTATCTGCGATATCATCCCAAAACCAGTTGTAATTTTTTTGATCACACCTCTGCGTTCTTCTTCACTTGTTTCCTCATCGTCTATATCCTGGAGAATTCGGAATGACATTTCTAATTCTTCCCGGACAGGGACCATCGCTTCCCTGACTGCCAGAAAAGCTTCCAAATGTTGTGGTTTAATCTCACCGTCCGGGGAAGGACAGTATTCCTGAATCTGACCATGCTGTTCGACCAGAGTATCCATCAGGACTTCTGAGCTTTTGAAGCCCTCCACGATATTCCTTATGAAAAAGAAACCGCTCATAACCAGGATGATCACGATTAACAGGATAGCGCCGCAGCCGATGCCGCAGCCGATAAGCCATTTCTTTGTGGAGCTTGAAGACTTCGGTTTGACTTGTTCCAAGGCTATTCTCCTTTTGAATGTCTTCTGAGAATTAAACTACCACAGGACACAATTCGGGTCAAATCAGGTATCGCAG
>SOIA01000067.1 GCA_004378665.1 Candidatus Aminicenantota bacterium | reverse complement strand
CGCAAAAACCAAATTCCTATATTTGACTATGTTCAAAAATTATCTGAAAATCGCTTGGCGGAACATTAAACGTCAGAAAGTCTATTCGGCCATCAACATCATCGGCTTTGCCGTTGGCCTCTCCATCAGCCTGATCATATTCTTCTATGTGCAAGATGACCTAACCTATGACCGATTTCATGAGCATTTTAACTCCATCTACCGGGTCGGAGGATTCAATGAGACAAGCGCTCGGATCCACGCCATCACTTCAGGCCCTCTCATTCCCGCATCAATAGAAGAAATACCGGAAGTGATCGCCGGAGCCCGGATATTTTTATTCGGAAGGCAGCCCATCCAGCGTGCCGACCAAGCACAGGAAGATAACAGCGATCAAAATGCCGTCAGAGCATTGACTTTGGTGACCGATCCAGGCTTTTTTGATGTCTTCAGCTTTAAGATTCTGAAAGGCGATGCTTCGAGCCTGGGCACACCCAACGGTGTGTTTCTCACCCCAGAGATTGCTTCCGCTCTTTTCGGGGAGGAAGATCCCATGGGACAAGCCCTTTTGCTCAGGCCGGTCGAGAACGCCCACGTAGCGGGAATCGTTGAAGCCCCACCGTCTAACTCACACATCCAATATGAGATCATTGTCCCCCTAAGGGTGGAACAAAATCCGCTCTGGTGGGATTCTTGGGATAATCAGACGCTAAGCGGTTACATCCGTCTCCATGCCGAAGCCGATGCTTCGGCCGTTGAAGAAAAAATTACCAGATTAGCGCATGCTAAAGGATACTCAGAGACACTCGATCCCAAACTACAACCTTTAAGAGACATCCATCTGCGTTCCAAAGATTATTACTACGATGCCAGAAATTTCGGCAAATCGGATATATCGGTTGTTTACCTCATGAGTTCTATTGGTTTAATTATACTACTCATTGCCTCCATCAACTTTATCAATCTCTCTAGTGCACGGGCAGCCACGCGTGCCAGAGAAGTCGGGATACGGAAGGTTGTCGGCTCACAGAGATGGCAGTTGATCATACAGTTTTTAGGAGAATCCATTTTTATCACACTCATAGCGATGGTAATTGCCGGTGTGTTTCTACAATTGGCTCTACCACAGCTTGAGGGATTTATCGGGAAAACACTGGACATCAACATTCTCAACAATCCTTTACTTCTGCTCGTACTCCTGGCAGTGGCTGTCTTTATCGGGATTCTGTCCGGCTTATACCCGGCACTCATCCTTTCGGCGTTCAAGCCGACCAGGATTCTCAGAGGAGAATTCCAATCAGGCCCATCGGGATTTCTGATGCGCCGAGTGTTTGTTGTCTTTCAGTTCGCTATAACCATCGCTTTGTTCGTCGGCCTCTCCACAGTCATGGTCCAGATAAAGTACGTGCAATCTTTTAATTTCGGATACAACAGAGAAAATGTGCTCGTGATCCCCGATTATTTGGGAAACCGCGATGATCTTCTGAAAATGAGAGTGCTAGATATGTCAGGCGTGATATCCGCCGGGAGAACTAACTTTCTCATGAGAGAAGATCTTCGGTCACTTGAAGCGTTCCCGTATGGTGGAGATAGGGTAAAAAGCATATTTTTCGCCTTTGATTTCATAATCGATGAGGGATTTTTCGATACGCTGGACATTCCTTTGGTTCAGGGCAGGAATTTTTCCGCGGAGCGTGCCCTTGACCGTGAAGATGCGGTCATCCTCAACGAAGCCGCCCTCAGATTTACCGGCTTTGATGATCCCCTAGGAAAGAGACTGAATATCGTCGACCTTGAGGGAAACATCTTCACAAAAAAAGTGATTGGAGTTATCAGAGATTTTCATTTCTCAATTGCCAGGCGGTCGCTTTACCCGATGGTTTTTCAATTCAATCCAGGACAAAGCTTTCGTCTGCTGATACGTCTTGCTCCCGGACAGATCGCCCAGACCAGAACCCTCATCGAATCCGCGTATAAAGAAATTTATCCAGATAGGGAATTCCAATACATTTTCTTGGATGAGGTTTTCAACTTCCAGCTTATCCCAGACCGAGAATTCGCTTCCCGTCTCGGTGCTTTTTCAGGGGTGGCTATTTTCATTGCCTGCTTAGGTCTGCTGGGACTGATCTCTTTCTCTGTAGAGGAGCGTCGAAAGGAAATAGCCATACGCAAGGTCCTGGGCAGCAGCGAAGCGAGGATCATCAAACTCCTTGCCTCAGACTTCCTGAAATGGATCGCTGTGGCCAATGTCATAGCCTGGCCCCTTGGATATTTCGGCATAAACCGATGGTTGAGCGTATTTGCCTACAGGACTCCGTTTACGATCTGGCCTTTTGTGATCGCTGGTGTGTGCACTCTAGCCATCGCGCTCTTGACCATGTCCTATCAATCGTTGAGAGCAGCCCGCGCCAACCCTGCAGACGTCCTGCGTCATGATAAGTGACCGGTCTTCATAATGAACATTATAGAAATTTGGAAGCTGCAAGAAAGACAGAGATGGGTTTTGGTGCACGAATCCATCATGGTATTGACATAGTATTGGTGGAAGGCTGAGAGCTAAGAATGATGATGCTCAGAAGCGAGAAGCTGCGATTGGTTGCGCTATCCTGAATCGGATGCGAGATATGGGCAGGCCTTTGTCGGTTGCAGTTGGATAGAATTGTTTGTCAAAGGGAGAGGTGCCCATGTCTTCGATTCATGCAACAAAGCAGTAAATAAGGGGAAAAAGGAAAAATAAGATGGTGGAGCTGAGGGGATTTGAACCCCCGACCTTTGGATTCATTGCTACAGGTTCTCCAGCAGAGACTCCTGAGGAAATCCGAGGAGAGGGAGGAGTATTTTTGATAGCTTCTGCGATCGTTTTCTATCGATTTTAAGGAAAAAGTCTTTCTTAAGGGTGTCTAATTAAATTTTTGGCTAATTGCAGCGTTTTTGTGACCATGAATCCAGCTGTTTTAACTGTGGCACTCTCATTTCAGGATGTCAGTGGGTGGAAATGACACAAAACGCTGAAGGATTTGGAGCAAGGTAAAAAGAAAATTCCTATATATTTATAAAAATTCAATTCTTTTATTTCACCTGACCAGATTGTCATATAATCCTGATTATTAGGATTTTATTTTCAGTTCCTCCTGGAAATGAGCGAGGTTATTCATAGGATGTCTGATACTAATTCACTCAAACTAAAATAATTTACTTGTTTGGAGGCCCAAAATACTTATCAAGCCAGGCTAAGGTTTCCTTGATCATTTCACTTTTAGGTACATAATGATCTGTTTCATACAGGCGGAGCCGTTTGTCCTCTTCAGGAGTTCCCAGTAGATCATAGAAAGGCTTGAGATTTGTCTGATAAGGACGCCACAAGTCATATCTGCCGTTTAACATTAATACCGGAATTTTTATCCTGGGTATATAATTGATCGGATCTGCTTCCGGATATGCTCTCCCTGTGAATCCCCCAACAACTAAAATGTTCACCTTTAGGCGTTCTTCTACTGCCGGAATAACGGCGCCTATTTCTCCACCCCAACTCCAACCAAGAAAGCCCAGTTTTGTTGTATCAATATCGGAACGGGTTTCCAGATAATCTATTGACCTGCTAAAATCTTTTGTCCATGCTATTAGCCATTCTGTGAATTGATGACTTCGATTTACGTTGCTCATATCAATAGTAAGACCATCATTCCTTACAGAAGTACCCTTATAAACAGGAAACATGACTGCACGGCCGTTCTTCATAAGATAGTCTATAAACCAGGTCACCCAACGCTGATTTCCAAGATCCTTTTTTATCTGAATGGCACCTACACCTGGAAAATAAATGAGCGTCTGAAAAGGAGGGGCAGAATTTTTAGGTAAATAAAGATAAGCAATGACTCTTTCATTTCCATAGGCAGCATTAAAAGTAATTGTCTCCCTGATCCAGTCATCAGGACTGTCATCCCTTTCTTCAATCTTTGCATCCAGATCCGTTTTGTCGTAAAGAAATTGATTTTTATAAACCCTGAATATATCATCTGATACTGGTTCTAACTTGGAATAATCCGTTATTTTTCTAGATTGACTGGGCTGGAAGACTACTTCAGGAATATTTTCTCTATCAATATATTGAACACACCGAAATCCGTTTTTGGAGGAACGATCGAAAGGTGGGAGCTGACTCCCTGATGAATACATATACTCGGCATCATCCCATGCACCCCCAAAAATGGCACGGCCTGCTTCTGTCTCATTGAAACACCACTCTCTGACATTCCCCGCCATATCATAGGCACCAAACATGTTTACACCCTGGAACTTTCCAGCCGGTTCAGGACCACGCCCATTGAAGTTGCTAAATGGAATGATATTGGAATAATAATGATTCCTCATCCATGAATCTATAAAAAATCCGGCCCCACTCCACCAATGCCATCCAGAAGGCAAACTTTTACCTGCATATTCGGCATAAGCCGCGGCTTCATACCAGCTGACGCCGGATACCGGATACTCATCCTGTCCATCGGGATAATCGCTGGCTTCCCAGGT
>SOIA01000141.1 GCA_004378665.1 Candidatus Aminicenantota bacterium | reverse complement strand
AACTCACAACCAGCTCGATACCCTTGACCGGGGAGCTTTCTCGGCAGCCAAACACTAGAGCCGATGCCGCCAGCAGGAAAAACAAAAATATTTTCTTCTCTCGGACCACAGCTTTTCCTCCTGAATCATTCATAAAATCTGCCGACACTGTATTCTAACATCTCTTAAGGATAATTGATCATCTCATGTCGACATCTTTTACCCTTCGGGCGAGCCGATCTCACCGAATCTACTTTGTTACAGCACAATCGCAGTGGACGACTACAGCTTCATGTGCTGTGCCTTGTATCTCCGGCAACCTCGACTCGTGAATAATCCAGGGCCTCCTGAATCATTCATAAAATCTGCCGTTATTATTACCACAGGATAAAAGTTCATGTCAAAAAAATAGGAGACCGATGCAATCGCACGATGCAGCACCTATTATCGCCTGAAAAACTCAGCCTCCGTTTCTTCCACCTCTGGCCCTTCTGTCCTGAATTCTTATTCTGGTAAGGACATCTTGAAAGAGAAAATCGAATGGTGTATATTCCCCAGAAGATGAAACTTCTTCTCCTCGTCTTTTCTTTTCTTCACCGGATAGGGTGCAGGATTCAAAACCGCCTGTACAGGCAGAGAATATTCAAACCGAAAAGGGCTCCTTTTCCAGTCATCAGCGTAGGCAACATCACATTCGGCGGTTCGGGAAAAACTCCGTTCGTCATCCATTTGATAACTTTCCTCATCAATCAGGGATTCAAGCCCGCCTTGATCACTCGCGGGTATAAGGGAAAATGGGAAAAGAACGGGGGAATCCTCTCTGACGGAAAAAAGATCCTCGGCAGCTGGCAGGATTCTGGAGATGAGGCGTTCATGGCCGCCTCGAACCTTCCCCGGGCCGGGGTGTTCATCGGAAAAAACCGCATGCTGTCCTGCCAGAATGCCAGAGATTCAGGTTTTGAGTTTGCCGTCCTGGATGACGGCTTTCAACACCGCCGCCTCCACAGGGATGTGGACATTGTCCTGTATGACGCAAGAGATAGAGTCTCTCTTCGTGAACCGGTATCCTCCCTGGGAAGAGCCGATGTAATCCTGGTGGAGGAAGGGATGGATATCCAAGAAAGGGAGAAAATGAAGAAGTCATTTCCTCAATCCGCCGTGTTTAAATATTCGGTCGAAAGTCAAGGCCTCTTCAGACTCGGAAAAAAAGAGAAGGAGTCGATCAAAGGATTTCAGTCGAAAAGAATCATCGCTTTCTGCGGGATCGCCCGTCCCGAAAGATTTTTGGCCCTCTTGCGCAAAGAAGCCATAAATCCTGTGGATTTCATCACATTCCGCGATCACTATTCCTACCCCCCGCATTCCTGTGAAATAATCTCAAAAAGACTCCAAAAACTCCGTGCCGATGCGCTGATCACGACCGAAAAGGACGCGGTTAAGGTTGCTCACGCGAATGCTCTTCAGCGTATTCCGGTGTTCTACTTAAAGATCGACCTCAAGATGGGAGACGATTTCTATTCCATGATGTCTTCTCAGATTCAAAGCATGATGTGATCACTGACAATGGCAATATTCAAAGACCACCTGGAACTTTTGATCTTCCGGATATTCAAGTCCCTTATCTTTATTCTTCCGCGAAAATTCTGTCTTGTTTGGGGAAAGACGCTGGGTCTGATCTTTTACTACCTGGATAAGAGGCACCGCCGCATCGCTCTCTCAAACCTGAAAATCGCCTTCGGTAAAGAATTGACATCTTCTGATCTTAAAAGAGTAGCTCGTGGGACATTCATGCATTATGGCTCGTCCTTGATGGATATCATCAAATTCTCCAGCCTTGCAGAAAAGCGCAAGACCGCACTCATTCGTGTTGAAGGCGAAAAAAACTTGCTCACAGCACTCCAGGAAAAAAAAGGGGCGATACTCTTCACGGCTCATTATGGAAGCTGGGAAATCGTTCCGTTTTACGTGTCTAAATTTGGAAAATTGAGCGTGATTGCTCGGGCGCTGGACAATAAACGCCTGGAGAAGGAGCTTCACAAGCTCCGAACGAACCTGGGAGCGAAAGTCATCTATAAACACCTGGCCACAAAACAAATCCTTCAATCCCTCAGGGCAAAAGAATTAGTCGCCTTTTTGATCGACCAGAATGTCCAAAAACATCAGGCTATCTTTATCGATTTTTTTGGCCGTAAAGCCGCCACAACCCCGAGCCTGGCCGCATTCTTCCTCAAGACACAATCGCCCATCATTCCAGTCTTCTGTTTCCCAACACCATCCCACCACTACCACATCCAAATACTCAAACCTCTGGAGATAGAGCTTGAAGGAGATTACCAGCAGCAAGTATTGAAAATTACCCAGATATGCACTAAGATTATAGAAGTTCAGGTCCGGAAAAATCCCGAGTACTGGTTCTGGATCCACAACAGGTGGAAAACACGGCCGGATCAAGCGGAGGAGGACAGATTCGAGCAATGAGAGCGAACAAACGCCTTGTCGACGCGTTGAGACCTGTCAAAATCAAACCGGACTATCTGGATTTCGCTGATGGATCGGCCCTCATAGAGATCGGAAAAACCAAAATCATCGCTGCCGCGTCCATCGATGAGCGGGTTCCTCCTTTTCTAAGAAACAGTGGAACTGGCTGGATCACTGCGGAATATTCCTTGCTTCCCCGCTCAACAGAAAAAAGAACCCTCAGAGAGAGGGTGCAGACACGGATTTCCGGCCGAACCCAGGAAATCCAGCGCCTGATAGGCCGCTCCCTCCGGGCCGTAACAGAACTCCACATCCTCGGAGAACGGACGATTATCCTGGACTGTGATGTCATCCAGGCAGACGGGGGAACACGAACGGCCTCGGTCACGGCCGCCTGCGTGGCATTGGCTCTGGCTCTCAAAAAGCTTGTCGATGAGAATATCATTGACGAAATGCCTCTCAAGCACCTTGTGAGCGGTGTGAGCGTGGGAATAGTCCAAGGAGACGTCCTTCTTGACCTCGATTACGAAGAAGACGCTAAAGCGGACATTGACATGAATGTTGTCGAAACAGAAAAGGGGCAGCTCGTGGAAATCCAGGCGACTGCCGAAAGAACGCCCTTTTCGAAAAAAGAACTGAATGCACTGATGAGTCTGGCCGATAAAGGAATAAAGGAGCTCATCCAGGTGCAGAAAGACGTTCTCAAGAAAAAAAGTCTTCTGTTCATGGCATACGGATAAAAGAAGGAAAATCATGAACCGCATCCTGGTCACAGGAGGAGCCGGGTTTCTCGGGAGCCATCTCTGCGATTCTCTTCTGGAAAAAGGCGCGGATGTGATCTGTGTCGATAATTTCTTCTCTGGCTCCAAAGACAATATCCGTCACCTCTCTTCCCATCCTTACTTCGAATTCACGCGGCATGACATCATCCATCCCCTTTTCCTGGAAGTGGATAAAATCTTTCACCTTGCCTGTCCAGCCTCCCCGATCCACTACCAGATCAACGCCATAAAAACAGTGAAAACAAATGTTATGGGCACGATTAACATGCTGGGCCTGGCCAAGAGGATCAAAGCCCGAATCCTTCTCACTTCATCCTCGGAAGTATACGGCGACGCCAAGGTCCACCCTCAGCCTGAAGGCTATTGGGGAAATGTCAATCCCATCGGCCTCCGAAGCTGCTATGATGAGGGCAAACGAGTCGCTGAAACGCTGATGATGGATTACCACCGTCAGAATAAAGTCGATATCCAAATTGCCAGGATTTTCAACACCTACGGTCCCCGGATGGCCGTGAATGATGGGAGGGCGATCAGCAATTTCATCGTCCAGGCACTCAAGGGAGATCCTCTGACAGTGTATGGAGACGGAAGCCAAACCCGTTCCTTCTGCTACGTCTCCGACCTGATTCAAGCGCTGATTGCTCTTATGGAAATCAATGAGTTCCCGGGTCCTGTGAACCTGGGAAATCCTGAAGAAATTTCTCTCCTTGAGGTTGCCGAAAAAATTATCAAACTCACAAAAAGCTCTTCAAAAATCACTCATAAATCCTTGCCCGCGGATGACCCCCTCCGAAGATGCCCGGATATATCTCTCGCCAAGAAAAAACTCGGATGGGAACCCCGAGTCAAACTCGAAGAAGGGCTCGAGAAAACTATTTCCCACTTCAAAGACAAACTCAGCATTCAGTGAAAACGAGGAAAGTTCCCCAATCCCTCATCCTGCCGATCCCCCGAAATCCATGAGTCCTGTCAGTCTCAATCTGAGCACAGCTTCGTTTAATCAGGTCAAATCGGAATACTTTCCCACCTTGACAACTCGAGTGCTTCTCTATAACATTTCCCCTTGTCAACATGGATTATTCACGAGCCGCAAAAAAGTAAAAAGGGGTGCAGTCCCTATAGAAAAAGAGGCCTGTCTCCTTTTTAGCTTTTTTTTCAATAATTCAGGTTAAGTATTTAAAAAAAGTATACAAATATTTATAATTAGGATTTATTTATCCGAATCTCGCATTAGCGTGTAGAGCGAGATTCCAAGGAGGTTATGATG
>SOIA01000205.1 GCA_004378665.1 Candidatus Aminicenantota bacterium | reverse complement strand
ACGGAAATAAAGATGCTTACCGTCGGGATTGTCTTTTTGACAGATATTTTTTCCTGTGATATAAGGCATTGAGAAGGCGGTCATAGATGATGTGGGATCCGCCAATGTTGCGGCATCAGCTTATTCAAGGAAGTTAGGTTTAGGGATTAATGAGTTCGGGTTATTTGGAATAAATCAGCCTGCGTCGGAACAATTTAGAGGCGGATTCTGAAATATGATATAAAAATTTTCATTCGCTTAAAACAGAGGAGGCCATACATGAAAAAATACTTAATTCTCACAACAGCATTAGTTATTGCTTTTGGATTAGGTGGATTTTCAGCTGTCGCACTCCAGGAAAAACTCACCGAGGAGCCGGAACCATCATTCCACGAGCACGCCAAATCCAACCACCGCCATCCGGAGGTTGACACAGATGTTTACCTTTACATCAACCATTGGAGAGACTCCCTCCCTCATGAGGGGCATGGCGGACTCATTGAACGCGATATTCTCACCCCCGGTGATCCCCTCGATCCTCCAAAAAAGGGTGCGGTTTTAAAGTACCTGAAAGCCTACAAACGGGGGGTCCTTCAGCCTCGTTGTAACACACAGCCCATAAAACATGATAGAGAACAGGTCTTTTTCTATGTGACAGAAGGGACCGGACGCATAAAAGCTGGCGGCAAGAAAGCCGAACTCGAAGAGGGGACTGCTATCGTCATTCCTGCCGGACTCGAATACCGTTTCTTCAACCCGACTGAAGCCCCCCTTGAAATGATTATCGTGGTAGAGGAAATACCCGGCGGATTCAAGCCAAACACAGAAATGTCCGTGGGAAGCTATCATGATTCAAAGCCCGGTGTCGGGTATCACTGGGCTCACATAGGCCGTGGATTTGCATATGATGTGAGGCCGAAATTTGCAAACCCTATGGGAATGGCTGTCGTATCCATCGACAATTTCGACATCGCTCAGCCCCATGTTCATGGTCCTGAATGTGAAGAGATCTGGTGTCAGCTGAAGGGAAAGAGCCTTTTGTATTTTGGCAACCGTCTCTTGTGGCAGGAGCCGGGTGAAGCATTTCTCATTCCTCCTAACAACAAAGTGCCTCACTGTTCGATAAACCATACCGATGAACATATGCTGTGGCTCTACCTCGGCAACCGTCATGACAGGCTGAAAAAATAGTGATATATTGCCCGAATTTGTGTCCGTGATTTTATAATTTTGGAAAGAAGAACCGAGCAGAATAGGGACAAATATGATTTTTGTCCCGAATAATCAGGAAACACAGGAGGAGTCTATGAGAAGAACGAATCAAATAAGCGATTATTTGCTTGCAGTTCTCATCTCAACTGTTGCAGTTTTCCTCTTTACCTCCACAGGCTGTTCTAAGAAACCGGACTGGAAGACAATAAACGATAAGATAATCAAAGAGCAAAGCATCGAAGGACGGATCCGCGATGATATACCGGAAACCAACATTTCTCCGAATCTCGAACCCGGCCTTGTCACCAACATCAAAGAGCTTCCGTTCACTGAAATTGCTCCCGGTGCAAAAGCCCGCATGTACTGGGGCAAAGGTAACCTCATCAGCTGGATGACTCTTGAGCCTCTTGCGGAGATACCCATGGAAGTACTTCAGAGCGAACGCCTCATGTTTGTCATGAAAGGTTCGGTGGACCAGCTAATAGATGGAAGCTTTGTTTCCATGCGTGCTCTTGAACGTGAAGAACCGGATGGAATACACGGGGGGACACCGAAAATTGAATTTGTTTTCCTTGAAAAGGGCTCTGAAAATGCAGTGAAGGCCGGGGATGAGGGCGCGGAAATCCTCGAGGTTTACTGGCCGGTCCTCCTTGATCACTTGAAGAAAGCCCGTGCTCCCAACTTGCCGCCAGATGTTCCTGCAGTGAATTATCCTCTTGAGCCCTCGGTTGTTCCGGGAAAGGTATACAACCTGTATGATGTGCAGATTACCGAGCTTGTTCCCGGCGCTGACTCCCGACTTATTTACGGCAGCGGCGCTCAACTGAGTTTCCTCAGGATGGCGCCCGGCTCGACATTCGGCCGTCACATCCATCCCGAAGAGCAGGTCATGATTGTGCTTCGCGGCGGGATTGACGAAATTATTATTGACCGTGTGCATCGGATGGAGGAGGGCGATCTTCTTCTTCTCCCGGCAAATATGGTGCATGGAGGTGAAATCGGTCCTTTTGGCTGCGATGTACTCGATGTTTTCTGGCCGCCCCGTCCAGATTACGCAGAGAAGATGGCGGAGAGGCTTGATGCCTATCATTCCATTATTCCTGTAGGTGCCAGGGTTGAGCTCGTGGTTGACGGTGCCAGGGAGGGCCAGGGACTCCACTTCACCGAAGGGCCAACATGGTTGAACGGCAGACTCTATTTCTCTAGCATGTACTTCTCTCAAGATTGGAACGGTGATCCCAAAAGAAGCTCCCTGGTTGAGATGCGGCCTGACGGTACCTATCAATACATATCCCATGGCAAGATGCAGACAAACGGTACAATGCACCTTGGCAACGGGAACCTCGCCGTGTGCGACATGTTCGGTCACCGTATCGTCGAGATGACGACCCAGGGAAAAGTTATGAGGACCTTGGCGAACAAGCATAACGGGAAGCTTCTGGATGGACCCAATGATCTTGTCGTCGATGCCAAAGGAGGAATTTACTTCACTGATCCTCAGTTCACGCCCGATGCGGAAAAAAATCAGCCTGGGAGGAGTGTTTATTATCTCACTCCGGAAGGTGAGGTCAACAGGGTTATAGAACCGGATGAATTTGCCATGCCGAATGGAGTGCTCCTGAGCCCTGATGGGAAAACTCTCTACGTCAACAACACCTATGATGACGAGGAATGGTGGAACGTCGACAGTGATAAGGATAACTGTGTTTGGGCCTATGATGTCAGCGACGACGGCACTTTGTCCAACGGACGGAAATTTGCAGAACTTCATCTGCCGCCGGAAGTGCTTGACAGAAAGGGCCGGTCCAGCGGGGCTGACGGGATGACTATCGATGAGCTTGGCAATATCTATGTGGCCACTTATACGGGGCTTCAGATTTTTAACAAAAAGGGCGGATTCATCGGGATGGTCAATTTCCCCGTTTACCCGGTCAGCTGCTGTTTTGGCGGTGAAGACATGAAGACGATTTATGCGACTTGCTACAATAAAATCTATAAAATCCGCACAAACGTGAAAGGTCTGGAATACCCTTTGAAGGATCGATCCAGCACTTCACCGAACACCAAATAAATGAATATTCACTTCAATTTATAATTGATAAAATAAACATGTTAGATAAAATGTCATTGCGAGTGAGATGTGACGATTCCATACAGATAAAGAGATTGCTGAGCCCTTCAGGATCGCAATAATTATCTAACATGTTGAATGCACTTGAATCAGTGCCGGATTTAGAAAGGAGCTGATAATGGCAGATAATAAAAATATTTTGGATCGCCGGGATTTTCTGAAAGCCATTGGTCTGGGTACATTGGGAGGGGTTGCTCTCGGGGGACAGATGTTTTGTGTTAAGAGCAAGCAAGCCAAGAAGTATGGTCAACAGGAAGAAGTTGGTCAATTGTACGAAAAAGTAACCGCACCTGCTCGAGTGAGTTTGGTTAAAGGGAATGACCGGCGCGAGATCGTGTATCAGTCGCTGAAAATGATCGAGGATGAAGTCCTCGGTTCTATCGGAAACAAAAAGATTTTACTCAAGCCAAACGTGGTGGTTTCTAATAATCCGCTTGCAATTACTCATACGGACACTTTACGAGCTATCTTAGATTTTCTTGCACCCCACACTAAGAAGCAGATAATAATCGGAGAATCCGGTGCTATGAGGACGTCCGACGGCTTTAAAAATTATGGATATCATTCACTGGAAAAGGAATACGACGTGAAACTGATCGACCTCAACCAGGAGGATTCTTATCAATATCGCTACGTCTTTGGCAAAGGAAACCGCCCACTGCCAGTGCGAATTATCTCCATTTTCCTGGACCCGGATGTCTATATTATTTCAGCTGCCCAGATGAAAACCCACAATAAAGTACTGGTTACACTGTCATTAAAAAACGTTCTTTTGGCCTGCCCGCTCAATGATTATGAGAAAAAGAGAAATGATAAAGCTTCATTCCATACCACTCCTCCGGCCGTGGATGGCCTCTGTCACTTTAACATGTTTCATATCGCCCAGGAGGTTTATCCGGACCTTGCTGTGATAGATGGTTTTGAAGCTATGGAGGGGAATGGTCCGGCATGGGGGACACCCTTTGAATCGCGGGTTGCTGTCGCCAGCCTGGATGCCCTGGCGGCGGACACTATCGCCACAAAAATAATGGGATTTGATCCAAACAGGGTTCTTTATCTTTCGGCCATGACTGAGGCAGGCATGGGGCAGGGAGAGATCGAAAAAATAAACGTGCTTGGCATGCCGCTCGATCAATGCCTCTATCACTTCAAGCCTCATGAAAAAATGGCGGAACTCTATGAATTATAGAGTTTG
>SOIA01000024.1 GCA_004378665.1 Candidatus Aminicenantota bacterium | reverse complement strand
ACGATTGGAAGAAAGAGAAATGAACGAAGGACAGGGCCGTGAGATAAACGCATCAATCCGAACAAGGAGGGATGTCCGATAAAACCAAAAGTCCTGATCACTCGAAAAATCCTGCCCGAAACCCTCGACTACCTCAAGGAGCACGTCGATTATGAGATCGGAGAGCCCCTTGTCACTGCAGAACGGATTTATTCTATTTCTTTTTTCCCAAATCCAGCGGTTCGTTCATGCTCCCACTCCTGAACCCGGCCAGATCCAGTGCTATGTAGATAAACCCGAATTTCTTGAACGCGTTGATTATCTTTTCCTTTGTTGCCTTTTCCACTATTTTGGAAAACTCTTGAGGTTCGATCTCAATCCGGGCGATCTGTCCGTGGTGTCTCACACGCACCTGGTTGAATCCCAATCCCTTCAGGAATTCCTCAGCTTGAGCGACCTGTTTTAAACTCTCGGGTTCGATCTCTGTGAAATAGGGAAATCGGGAAGATAAACACGCCATAGAGGGCTTGTTCCATGTCGGGAGGTCGACGTATTTCGAAAGCTGCCGGATCTCTTGCTTGACCAATCCCACTTCTTTCAGAGGCGAACGGACACCCAATTCCTCGGCAGCTTTGGCTCCGGGCCGAAAATCCGATGTATCTTCAAAATTGGAGCCATCCAGAACATGAGGAATGCCCTCGGACTCGGCGATATCTTTCAGCTTGGAGAAAAGCTCCATCTTGCAGAAGTAACACCGCTCGGGCGGATTATGGGCAAAATCAGGATTCTCCAGCTCCTTTGTCTGGATGACTTCGCAACGGACATTCAACCTTTTCGCTAATTTGACCGCTTCATCTCTTTCTTTCTCCGGGTAGGTCTCAGAGCTTGCGATGACGGCCAGGACATTCTCTCCGAGGACATCGACCGCGACCTTCAGGAGGAAAGAGCTGTCCACACCTCCCGAGAAAGCCACTAGTACTTTTCCCATTTCGCCCAGGAGATTCTTCAGCTTTTCAAATTTTGACAGAATGGTTGGGGTTATTTCATCTGTCTCTTTCCTGTCTGTTTTATTCATGTTTTATTCCTTCTCGTTCTCCACCTCAGTATCGGTTTTACCTTAAGGAAATCACAATCCGGGCTCAATGAATCAAATCTATCCGACTATGTTCAAACCAAATAAAAAAGAGAAAGTCATTTTTCCCATACGAGATTGCCGCGCAAGCCCGCAATGACAAGGGAGTAAGATTGCCAAGCCTGTTCCGAGCAAAGCGAAGGAATCCCATAAACCTTCGCAATGACACTTTTTTCTTCAATCCTTTTTCTTTTTTTTGGATTTTTCGAATTTTTTAACTTCTTTCACGAACTCGGGAATGATCTCCTCCTCCTTCAACCGCCGATACACTTTCCCTTTCTTGAACAGCACTCCGACTCCCTGACCGCAGGCTAAACCGACATCCGCTTCCCTGGCCTCTCCGGGCCCGTTGACCATGCAGCCCATGACTGCCAGATGGATATCGCTTTTAACAGACGAGAGGCGCTTCTCGATCTCCTGGGCGATTGTCATCAGGTCGACCTCGCACCGTCCGCAGATTGGACAGGAGATAAAATCCGGCCCGTAAGAACGAAGCCCGAGGCTGGAAAGGATGAGGAATGCGACACGGACCTCTTCTTCTGGTGGAGCAGTCAGAGAGACTCTTACAGTGTCCACCAAACCCTGACTCAAAAGAAGGGCCAGACCAACCGACGACTTGACAGAGCCCGGAATCAGGCTTCCAGATTCTGTGATCCCGGCGTGAAACGGATAATCCACTTTATCGGCGAGACGCTGGTAGGCGTTCACCGTGCGGTACACGTCAGGAGCTTTCAGAGATATCTTGATATCGTGAAAATCCATATCCTCCAGGATTCTCACATGATTTAAAGCGCTCTCCACCATGCCCTCCGCCGTGGCCTCTCCGTATTTCCGGAGTAAGCTTTTTTCCAGCGAACCTGAATTCACTCCGATCCGAATCGGCACGGCATGATCCTTAGCAGCCCGGACAACCTCTTTCACTTTCTCCTTGGTGCCGATATTGCCCGGGTTTATGCGCAGGGCATCCACGCCTTTCTCCAGCGAGGCCAGAGCCAGCTTGTGGTCAAAATGAATATCCGCCACAAGAGGAATATCAACCTGTTTCTTGATCTCCCCCAGGGCTTCGACTGATTCTCTGTCCGGAACAGCCAGGCGGACCACCTCGCACCCTGCCTGCTCCATCCTCCTGATCTGATCAACGGTTTCCTTGATGTCTTTTGTGTGCGTTTTCGTCATGGATTGGACGACGACAGGAGCACCTCCGCCGATAAGCACATTCCCGATCCTCACCTGCCTCGTTTTTCTCCGCTTTATGAGAGATGAAAGGCCAGATGGATGAAAATCCTTCGGATTCTTTCCTTTACTCATTATTATTCTCGATACTCACAGAGACACCTTAACAATTCAAAAGCCAAACCGAAATATCCCCGCTTTCGCCTTCCTTATAACCTCAATTTATCTCTCTCACTTCTTCCAGAAGAGATAACTATCCCAGCCATTCGGGAGTGTCCGGGCGACATCGTTCAAGATCAGGAAAACAAGCAAAAAGACGAAAATCACAAATCCGATCATCATCACGGTCTGCTTCACTTTGGGGCTGAAATCCCTTCGGAACAGTCCTTCCATGCCAAGGACAAGGATTTGTCCTCCATCAAAAACCGGAATCGGGAAAAGATTGATAATCCCGAGTTGAAGACTGATAAAGGCAATGAAGCTCAACATAGAAATGAAGCCCGCGCGGAAAAAGGCATATGACCATTTCGCGATCATGATCGGACCTCCAACCTGCTTGGCTGAGGCCTCCCCGGACATCAGGTCCATAATATAATTGAACAGCACAAAAGCGAGCTTTGTATTCTCCTTGATACTCCGGCCGATCGCCGAAAAAAACCCATATTTCCTGAGTTCATACTGCATCCAGGGCTGGATGCCAACCTTTCCGACATCTCCCTCGAGACGGGGAGTGATGTCAAGAGTGAATTGCTCATCCTCTCTCTGTATTAATACTTCAAGCTCATTATTGGCATTTTTCTCGATGATTTCCACGAATTCATGGTAGAGGACCGTTTCCCCGTTAATCGCCAGGATCACATCCCCTGCTTTCATCCCCGCTTTATCCGCAGGAGAATCAGGTTCGACGATGACTGCCTGGGTGAAAATCTTCGGAGCAAAGCCCGCATATCCCATATCCAGATCAAATGTTTTTTTACTTTCAGTCATGAGCTGAGTTGTGAGTATCTCATCTCCCCTTTTGATCTCAAGCGTGATCAGCATATCGGGTTTGGTCCCAACGGCCAATTCGACATCGTTCCAGGTCTTTGTCTTTCTGTTGTTGATTTTGAGGATTTCATCGCCCGTACGAATGTCTGCGCGCTCTGCAGGAGATTCCATCTCGATCCAGCCGATCACCGCTTTCTGGCTTGAATATTCAGGTACGATCACACCCAACATGCTGATGAAAGCGACCAATACCATGGCAAGAAGAATGTTCATCGCTGAGCCCATGAATAAAACCAGGAACCTCTCCCACCTTTTTTTCGCCATGAAATCGTAGGGAGCCAGCTCTTCTTTTTTTTCAAAAGCATCCTCTCCTGTAAACTTGACGAAACCACCGAGGGGCAGAAGGCTGATCCGGTAGTCGGTATCTCCCCTCTTGATACCGAACAGCCTTTTTCCGTAACCCCAGGAGAAGACTTCCACTCTGATTTTCATAAGCTTGGCCATGAAAAAATGTCCGAATTCATGGACAAAGACCAGGATTCCAAAAACGATTATGAATGAAAAAATGCTTCCTAAAATCGTACCCATTTCAAGACCTTCTTTCCATTAAATTCCGGGTCACGAGTCTCGTTTCCCGGTCGACCAAAAGGATATCATCTAAATCCTTGACCTCTTTCTTTTGATGATTTTCGACTGCCTCGGAGACAATCTCCGCAATCTCCGGAAAGCGGATTTCCTTCTGAAGAAAAGCCGCCACAGCAACTTCGTTGGCGGCGTTGAGGACTACTGGAAAACTCCCTCCCTCCTCCAAAGCCAGTCGAGCAAGTTTGAGGAGAGGGAATTTATCCACATCAGGCTTGAAGAATTCAAGGCTTTTGATCTCACTCAAATCCAGGGAAGTCAGAGGGGAATCTTCGCGCTCCGGATAGGTCAGCGCGTACTGAATCGGGACTTTCATATCTGTCAGGCTGAGCTGGGCCAGAACAGACCCATCGTTCATCTCGACCAATGAATGAACAATGCTCTGGGGATGGATCAACACCTCCAGCTTTTTTGGCTCAATACCGAAAAGCCAGTGCGCTTCGACCAATTCCAATCCTTTGTTCATTAAAGTTGCTGAGTCGACCGTGACCTTTTTACCCATCTTCCACCGCGGATGGTTCAACGCCTCCTCAAGCGTAACATCCTTCATTTCCTCGGCGGATTTCCGGAAAAACGGGCCTCCGGATGCGGTTAGGATCACCTTCTGCACGCTTTCCGGATTTTCCTTAGCCAGGCACTGGAAAACGCCGCTGTGTTCGCTGTCCACAGGAATGATCGGAGAGCCAAATTCTTGAACCAGGCTCTTGATCAAAGGACCGGCTGCCACCATTGATTCTTTATTGGCCAGAGCGATCTTTTTTCCTGTTCTTAGTGCCGCAAGAGTCGGCTTCAGTCCATCGATTCCCGTGATGGCTGAAACCACAATATCGTTCTCCTCGAACCCCGCAACTTCCTCTGCTCCCTCCTGTGAAAAAGTCACACGAACCGAGCCGTCCTTGAACCTCTTTTTGAGCTCATCCGCTTCTTCCTTCTTCTCCACAGAAACAATTTTAGGCTTGAATTTTTCAACCTGCTTCTCGAGCAGCCGGGTGTTGCGGCCCGCCGCAAGCCCGACGACCCGGAATCTGTGACTGAGTTTTTCTATGACTTCAAGGCTGCTGCATCCGATCGAGCCTGTCGAACCCAGGATTGCGATGTTTTCCATTTTTTTAAATTTCCTAACTTCTTTTTACCAGAAAAAACCCACGAAATAATAGAAAAAGGGAGTGGCCAGAATCAGGCTGTCCAGCCGGTCTAAAAATCCACCGTGGCCGGGAAGGACATTGGAAGAGTCCTTGACTCCCGCGGCCCTTTTAAACAGGGATTCCAAAGGATCACTGAATTGGGCGACGACATGAACGATGACTCCGGTCAGTATCGCCATCCAGAGAGCAATATCTTTCAGGAGGATGAAATGAATGATGACTGCTCCTATGACGGCAAAAACAATGCCGCCGATGGCGCCTTCCCATGTTTTTTTCGGGCTTGCGATCGGCGCTAATTTCCGCCGTCCCCATAGACTTCCGAAGAGATAAGCGCCGGTATCGCCCATAGCTATCACTGCCAGAAGGAAAAAGATAGCGGATGGCCCTTTCTCGACTTTCAGCAGGTAGAAATGGTTCAGAGTGAAGCTCAGGTAGATAGCCCCGAAAAATGTTAGCGTTATGGATTGGGGAAAGGTTGCGAGCTTCTCGAGCGTGCGGATGGAAATGACATAATACACAGCGGCCAGGAGCAGACACAGGTATAAGGCCAAGGCCAGAGAGAATTCCTCAAAATAAAAGGATGCTGTAATCAGTAACGCCAAAACAATTCCGAAGATCTTTTGTGGAAATATCCGTTTCACACGGAAAAGGCTGTAGAATTCAAGGAGGGAAGCCAATATCAAAAGCAGCACGATGAGCAAGAACCAGAGAGGAGGAACAAACTGGACGAGGCAAAACGCAAAAGCCAGGAGCACTATAGAAGTCGGCAATCTCTTACGAAGACTCATTGTGTATAGATAAGTGGAGGAATCCCTTTATGGATAAACGAGTATGCTTTCATGACGAATGGTAATTTTCTCAGGTGAGACAATACGCGGATTCAAGAAAAAATCATGCATGACTTTTGCCTCGAGGAAATTTTTCATCTTTTTCTCTGGAGTCCACACAGAATCAACGATGCCTCATAAATCGCTACTCTCATGGGGATGAATATCTCCAAACCTCCTTTCTCTTTTCTGGTATTCGACCAGGGCTTGAAGCAGCTGCTTCTTCCGGAAATCAGGCCAAAAAACCGGTGTGATCCAGATCTCAGAATAAGCGATCTGCCAGAGTAAAAAATTGGACACACGAAGCTCGCCGCTTGTCCTGATGAGTAAATCAGGATCAGGGATATTGTTTGTGTATAAATAATGGGCAAATTTTTCTTCATCCAGTGATTCCACATCGCAGTCTTTATCCCTGACTATCCTCTTCACAGCATCCACGATTTCATCCCGCCCCCCGTAATTCAAAGCCAAAATTATGGTCAAACGGTCAAAATCTTTCGTCAGTTCTTCGACACGCTCCAATTCTTTCCTCACGGAAACAGGGATGGTATCCCTCTCACCGATGACTCTTAGCCGGAACTGATTCTTGACGAGTACCTTGTCTTCTTTCTTGAGGTAATTCTCCAGAAGCCTCCACAGGGTCGCAACTTCCTTCTTAGGCCTTTTCCAGTTCTCTTTGGAAAAAGCATACAGAGACAAAAATTTGATTCCCAGACGAGAAGAGGTTTTCACTATTTCGCGGACAGATTTCGACCCGGCGCGGTGGCCTTCAATCCGTGGAAGATTTTTCTTCTTTGCCCACCGGCCGTTCCCGTCCATGATCACGGCCACGTGCCGGGGCAGACGCGAGAAGTCGAGCTGGTTGAACAGCGATTCTTCCTCGCTTCCGGGCTTTATGAAACCTTTAAGGTCCTCGTTCATAGACCAATTATATGGACTTGCCTGGAAATTGTCAAAAAAATTGAGACCTGACCCCTTTTATCTCAATCCCTTTTCTGGTATTCTATTGAGTCCCGAAAGAGAGACGACGAAAATGTGTTTAGGAATTCCTGCGAAAGTCATCCAGATCGATGAATCCAAACTGGGAAAGGTAGATTATTTAGGGACAAAGGTCAAAACCAACCTTTCTCTTCTTGAAGATATCAAAGTCGGAGATTGGGTCATTGTACATGCCGGGTTTGCCATATCCGTGCTCGATGAGGAAGAAGCCCAGGAGACATTATCGCTTCTCCGAGAAATCGCCGCTTCTCATCAGGAAGACGAAAAATAACCCGAGCAAAAAATTGTAAAAAATTGGGGTCGCGTCTCAACATTCGACATTTCTTGAAACTATAAACCGGTCAGGAAGTCATCCAAGAACTCGGATTGTTCACGAGTCGAGGCTGCCGGAGATACGATCCCTCTTCTGCCTTTTATACCAAAAATGAAGGAATTCAAGGATAAGAGAGTCATTCAAGCGCTGCTCGCGGAGATAGAGAAAAAAACCCGCACTCTATCCTCCCCCATCCGGATCATGGAAGTCTGCGGCACACACACCATGACCGTGCACAGGTATGGCTTGAAAAACATGATCGAAGAGACAGGGGTGGAAATGGTGTCGGGCCCGGGATGCCCGGTGTGCATCACTCCGAATGAACTCCACGAGGCGGCCATTGAATTGGTCACCCAAAGGGAAAATTTCATCCTGACCACATTCGGCGACATGACAAGGGTTCCCACCGAAAAAGGATCTCTTCAAACAACAGTGCCTGCTCAAAATTCTCTGGTGGATGTCGTCTATTCCCCGGAGGAATCTCTCGAGAAAGCCAGACTGAACCCGGAAAAGGATGTGGTTTTCTTCGGAGTCGGGTTTGAGACAACCATTCCGGCCATCATCATGACAGTCAAGGAGGCGGCCGAAGAAGGCCTGGCCAATTATTCGGTCCTGTCAGCGCTCTGGTTGATACCCCCTCCACTCAAAGCGATCGTTGATGCCAAAGAGATAGCCATCGACGGTTTTCTCTACCCGGGTCACGTCAGTGCCATCATCGGAGAAAAACCCTATCGCTTCATCGCAGAGGAGTACGGAATTCCGGGTGCCATCACTGGATTTGAGCCCAGCGACATGCTCCTCGGTATACTGTCCACTCTGGAACAGATTGAAGAGGGAAAACCCAAAGTGACGAACGCTTACTCCAGAGTGGTCCGGGCTTCAGGAAATCCGAAAGCGTTGGCTCTGATGGATGAAATGCTCGAGACCAAAGATGCTCATTGGAGAGGCCTGGGACTCATCCCTCAGAGCGGGCTCAGGCTTAAAAAGAATTACGCTTCTTATGATGCGGAGATTAAATTCAGCCTCAAAATAAAAGGCGGAAGCGGGGATCTTCCGGGTTGTCGATGCGGCGAGGTGCTCCGAGGCCTAATCTCCCCCCCTCAATGCCCGTTATTCATCGGGAAATGCAACCCTGAATCTCCCTACGGCCCGTGCATGGTCTCTTTTGAAGGCGCGTGTCTGATCTTTTACAAGTATCATAGAGCCCAGAAAGGTTAATCTCATGAAAAAAGTCAGCTTAGAGCTTGGAAGCGGCGGTAAATTGATGAGGGATTTCATCTCTCAACAAATTGTCAGGACTTTTAAAAATCCTTTTCTGGACGAGCTATCCGACTCAGCCCACCTCCCCGGTCAAATTGCCTTCACGACAGACAGTTATGTGGTCGACCCGATCTTTTTCCCCGGAGGAGATATTGGAACTCTTTGCATCAACGGAACTGTGAATGACCTGGTCGTCTCAGGCGCTGAGCCAAAGTTCATCTCCCTTTCCCTGATCCTGGAAGAGGGGATGTCGTGGGAAGACCTGGAAACTATCCTCAAATCCATAAAAAAAGCCGCCAAAAAGGCCGGAGTGGAGATCACCACTGGAGACACAAAAGTCGTCAGACGCGGGCAGGCAGATAAAATCTACATCAACACCTCTGGGGTGGGAACGGTCTGGGCCAGGCCTTCGATCGCCAAAATCCGGCCCGGAGATAAGATCATCCTCACAGGAACCCTCGGAGAACACAGCGTTGCGGTCATGCTGGCCAGAGGAGATTTCGGGCTGGAATCGAATGTGAAAAGCGATTGCGCGCCTTTGAATTTTCTCCTTCCTCTCTGGAAGAAAGGCGTCCACTGGATGAGAGATATCACGCGCGGCGGCCTGGCCACCGTGCTCAGCGAAATTGCAGAAAAGATCCCCTACTCCCTCCTGATCGAGGAAGAAAGGATCCCGCTCTCCCGTGCTGTAAGAGGAGCCACAGAGCTTTTAGGGATCGACCCGCTTTTTCTGGCATGCGAAGGAAGGGCGGTCCTCGTCGTTCCAAAAAGAAACGCTGGAGAGGTTCTCGATCTTATCCGAAAGAATCCCCTTGGCAATAAAGCGGAAATTATCGGAGAGGTGGAGGATAAAACTGGAAAACCCGGAGAACTCCTTCTTTCCACTCTCTCCGGAGGCTTACGGCTTCTGGAATCCTTGACCTCAGAGCTGCTCCCCCGAATCTGCTAAGGCTGACTCTCAGTAACTATTTCCGTCCGATAGAATAATAATCAAAACCCAACTCTCTCATCTGTGCAGGCTCAAAGATGTTTCTCCCATCCATAAATATGGGATTGGCCATCAGACCTTTGATCTTTTTCAAATCCATCTCTTTGAACTCATCCCACTCTGTGATGAGGAGCAAAGCGTTTGCCTTCTCTACAGCATCATACGGGGATTTCGCGTAGTGAACCTGCGGGGTTTTTTCCGGAAACACTTGCTTGAGGTTCTCCATGGCCTTCGGGTCATACAGGCGGACAGTAGCCCCTTCCTCGAGAAGCCTCTGGATGACCTTAATGCTCGGTGCTTCTCTAATATCATCCGTTTCAGGTTTGAATGACAATCCCAAAACAGCAATGACCTTATCCTTCAGTATCCAGAGAGCATTCTTTATCTTGTCCACAAAAATATCGATTCGTTTCAAGTTGATTTTATCAGCCTCTTTCAGCAGGTCAAAACTGACGCCCAGGTCTTCTCCGATCTTGGCGAGCGCCCGGATGTCTTTCGGGAAGCAGGAGCCCCCATAGCCGATGCCGGCCCTGAGAAATTGGTCCCCGATCCTCGGGTCCATTCCCATGCCTTGAGCGACCAGCTCCACATCCGCGTCTGTCTTTTCGCACAGCTCAGAAATCAGGTTGATGTACGAAATCTTAAGAGCCAGGAAGGAGTTTGAGGCATGTTTGATGAGTTCGGCGGTATCGATATTGGTCACGAGGAGCCGGTCTTTGAATTTCTTGTATATCTCGACCAGGACATCTCTGGCTCTTTCCGATTCTACGCCGATAACGATGCGGTCCGGGTGGAGAAAATCCGAGACTGCCGTGCCTTCCCGAAGGAACTCAGGATTGGAGGCCACATCGAATTCCACATCCGACTTTTTATGCAGGTCGATGGTCCTCTTGATCCACAGGGATGTTTTGACAGGGACCGTACTCTTCTCCACTACCACTTTGTAGCTGTTTAAATTTTCAGCGATCCTTCTGGAGACACCCTCAACATAAACCATATCTGCGCTCCCATCCTCCCTTTGGGGCGTGTTCACAGAAACGAACAGAACTTCAGAAGACCGAATGGTTTCATCGAGGTCATGGAGGAAGGAAAGGTTCCCCCTCTTCAGGTTCTTTTTCAGGAGTTCTTCGAGGCCGGATTCGTAAATGTGAGAAATTCCCCGGGATGCTTTGTCGATCTTCTCCGGCACCACATCGGTCCCGATGACAGTGTGGCCCAGGTCAGCGAGGCAGACGGCTGTGACCATTCCAACATATCCAGTGCCGATGACCGCAATCTTCATGATCTTCTCCTTTTAAAACATTCCAGGACTCGCAGAGGAATTCTTCTCTGTTTTCCACTCGCTATTGATTCTTTTTATGGCGATTGACATGGCCTTTATGCTTTGACCACGTTTTTCATTTTCTTCTTGATGGCGTTTCTGGTATCGATGATGAGAGATGCGTTTTTCGCGATCCAATCAAAATCATAGTCAGAGTGGGCAGTCACTATGACCACCGCATCACTCGCTTTAAGGATGCTCCCTGTCAACTCCACTGACTCCAACACCAGACCAGGATAGTCCCTGTATCCACTCGCCTGAGGAACATACGGGTCATTGTACGAAACTTCAGCACCGTGCTTTTTGAGGAGGCTGATTATCTTGAGCGAAGGAGACTCTCTCTGATCGTCGATATCTTCTTTGTAAGCCAATCCCAGGATTAATATTTTGGCTCCTTTTATGGACTTTCCGTTCTCGTTTAAAGCTTCGATCGTTTTCGTGACCACGTAATAAGGCATGAATATATTGATCTCGCCTGCGAGCTCAATGAATTTAGTCGGATGATCGACTTCCTTGGCTTTCCAGGCGAGATAAAAAGGATCTACGGGAATGCAGTGCCCGCCGTAACCAGGGCCAGGGAAAAAAGGCATGAACCCGAAAGGCTTTGTCGAGGCGGCCTGTATCACTTCCCATACATCTATTCCCATTCGGTCAAAAATCATCTTCATCTCATTGACCATGGCGATGTTCACAGAGCGAAATACATTCTCCATGATCTTTGTGGCTTCAGCCACTTTGGGTGAAGAGACCGGGACAGTTTTCTTGATAATCTGATCATACAGCGCTTTGGCAACCCGGCTGCATTCCGGAGTCACACCTCCGACAACCTTCGGGATTTTCTCGGTCGTATAGACCTTATCTCCGGGATTCTCCCTCTCCGGGGAATAAGCCAGAAAAAAGTCCTTTCCGACCTTTAGACCACCGGCCTCCAACAGCGGAAGAACCTCTTCTTCCGTGGTGCCCGGATAAGTTGTGCTCTCCAGAATCACGAGCTGTCCTTTTCTCAAATTTTTAGAAATGGTCTCTGTTGTTTTCAAGACAAAAGACAGATCAGGATTGTTATGAGCGTCAAGAGGAGTCGGCACGCAGATGATTATCACATCGACTCTCCCAAGAGCAGCGAAATCTGCAGTCGCCTGAAATTTCTTCTTATTTAGAAAACCTTTCAATTCTTCGGCAGTCACATGCTTGATGTAACTCTTCCCCTTGTTCAGCATCAGCACCTTCTTCTCGTCGATGTCGAATCCCACAACTCCGAATCCTTTGTTCAAAAACGTCTTGACCAGGGGCAACCCCACATAGCCCATTCCGATAACACCGATAATGGATTTTTTATTCTTTATTTTATTTTCCAAATTCACCGCTGTCTTGTTCATGGTCTATTTCCCTTCTTTGTACCAGAGGACAGTTTCTCCAAGACCTTCGCTGAAGGAGACCGAGGGCTCATATTTTAGCATTTTTCTGGCCTTTGAGATATCGGCATATGAATGTTTAATATCGCCCGGACGCGGTTCCCCATAGGTAGGTTTGATTTCTTTATCCGATACCTCATTCAACTTCACTACTAATGCATTGACAGAGGTTCTCTCTCCACTTCCGATGTTAAAAACCTCGCCGGATACCTCCCTGGCTTGTGATGCCAGGATGTTGGCTTCCACCACGTTGGACACATAGAGGAAATCCCGGGATTGCTCTCCATCCCCAAACACCACGGGCTTCTCCTCTTTAAGCATTTTCCCGATAAAGTTCGGAATCACCGAAGCATACTGGGAAGACGGGTCTTGACGAGGACCAAAGATGTTGAAATACCTGAGGCTGACCGTTGATAGGCCAAAAACCCTGTTGAACACCTGACAGTATAACTCGCCCATGCGCTTGCTTGCCGCATACGGAGAAAGCGGGAATCCTTCCATATCTTCTTTTTTCGGAAGGCCGGGATTGTCTCCGTAGACCGCGGCAGATGAGGCCAGAACAAACCTTTGGACTCCCGCATCCCTGGATGCCAGAAGAAGGTTTAACGTACCAGTTATGTTGACTTCGTTTGTCAAGAGAGGGTCTTCGATGGAACGAGGAACTGAGGTCAACGCCGCTTGATGAAGGATAAAATCCATGTCCTTTGCAGCCTGCTGGCAGACCTTAAAATCTTTGATGTCGCCCTCGATGAGCTCGATCTTTTCTAAAAAAGGAGCGATATTCTCCTTTTTCCCTGTGGAGAAATTATCGACTATCCTGACCGACTGTCCCCTATGGACCAGTTCCCCGACAATATGGGACCCGATAAATCCAGCTCCACCGGTGACTAAATACTTATACATCCTCTCTGTCTATTCTATTCGTTGATTCTTCTTTGCCTGTAGAGTGCGTTGTCCACAGCCTGTACCATCTTTTCGAGATCCAGGTTCTTGTCCTCAAAGAAGCTATGAACTTTCGCCAGATGCTCTTCTGGATTGGAAAGAATCTCATTGTAATTGATGAACAGCACATCCATGTCTTGTCTTTGGCTGATGTCGGATTTTGTTTTCTCGTTCAATTTTTCGAAAGCCAACTTCGTCCCTTCTCTCTCTTCATCCGTGGAGCCCATCATCTTCTCCATGGAATCCAGGACCTCCTCGATGTTCCTTTCCATGTAAACAACTTTATAATTACCAGAAGGAAGGTACTGCAGACCGTAGGCGACGACCTTGAGGACCTGGTCCTCAAAATTGAACACAAACTCAGGATTATCCCTGAGCTTGTCTATGATGCTCTCCACTTCCAGGTAGCCCTTAGGATTGCTTTCATCCGGCTTTCTGATTCCGTCTGCGGCAACAGGCAGTCCCCCTTCCTTTAAGGATTGCATCAGCAGCGAAGTGCCTGACCGCGGGAGTCCGGACACAATGTAAATCGGCTTCATCAGTATTACTCCATGAATAAATTATTGTAAGACAAGGCTCTTCTAACTTAATATTTTATGACTGCTCCTTTTTTTCCTTTGAGCTTGGCGCACATTTTCTAATTTTTAGGATCAATCCAAATAGCCTAAAGCTTTCAGCCTCTCCTTGACCTTTTCTTCATCCTCCTTGCTCAAGGATTCCGGAGTTCCTTCTTCTTTCGCCAGATTTTCTTTCAGGACTTTGGTGACGAAACTCGAGACAGAGTCTATATCTGTTCCTTTGATCTTCTCTTCGATCTGTTTATACAAAGAGGCTGGGATGGAAATATCTTTACGCTCTTCTTTATCCATGATTTATCTCCTTCTTGATGGGGAGCAAAATCCATTGATAAAACGGGAAGTAAAAATCCCTCTTAATCGTAACTTTGTTATATACACCACCTCATCGATTTTTTCAAGCCACCATCGGGATCACTCAGCATCCCTGTTTCCGTGACAATTTCTTTGGAAGTCAGGCAATCTGGTGAGGAAGCCATCCGGAG
>SOIA01000039.1 GCA_004378665.1 Candidatus Aminicenantota bacterium | reverse complement strand
TAATTCACTATCGGAGGGCGTTCCTCGTGATCATACAGCGCAGAGCGAATCTCAGTGAACAGCGGGGCTCCGAAAGCTCCCGGGCTCGAAGAACGGTCGAGCACTGCGACGGCTTTCATTTTCTTCAGGGCCTCGGCTATCTTCTGATGAGGAAACGGACGAAAAACCCGCGGTTTGAGAAGCCCGATCTTCTTTCCTTCGGTTCTCAACTCATCGATGGCGTCCTTACACGTTCCGGCCGCAGAGCTCATGACAACTAAACATGTCTCGGCATCATCCATCCTGTATTCTTCGAAAAATCCGTATTCCCGGCCAAAGGCCTTGCCAAACTCCTTCCCGACTGCCTCGATGACCAGAGGTGCGTTTTCGATGCCCTCGATCTGATTTCGTTTATGCTCAAAATAATAGTCGGTGAAATCGATCGGGCCAACGGTCATCTTTCGGTCGGTATCCAGGAGAGGATAGACCGGCTTGTAGTCGCCGACGAATTTCTTGACTTTAGCGTCATCTTCAACCTGGATGACCTCCATCGAGTGACTGATGATGAATCCATCCAATCCGACCAGGACGGGAGTCCTGACATCCAGATGCTCGGCAATCCGGAAGGCCTGGATAAAATTGTCATACGCTTCCTGGCAGCCTTCCGAATAGATCTGTATCCACCCAGTGTCTCTGGCACCCATGGTGTCGCTGTGGTCACCGTGAATGTTTATCGGAGCACTCAAAGACCGATTGACGATCGCCGCCACAATCGGAAGCCTCAAACCAGCAGCGATGTAAAGCATCTCCCACATTAGAGCCAATCCCTGGGAGGCAGTGGCGGTCATGACCCTTCCACCCGCTGAAGCGGCTCCGATGCAGACACTCATAGCGCTGTGTTCGCTTTCCGGGCAGACGAATTCTCCGCTGATCAAGCCGTCGGCTTTGAATTTAGCGATGGTTTCCACGATGGCCGTGGACGGTGTGATGGGATAGGCCGCGAGAACGTCAGGATCGATCTGTCTGACTGCTTCTGCAATCGTCTGATTTCCGTTTAATATCTTCTGTGTACTCATTTTCCACTCCCTTCAGCCAACTCGATTTCCTCCTTAACCATGACAATGGCTTTCTCCTTGGAGGGACACTCCACAGAGCACATTCCGCACCCGGTGCAGTAGTCATAATTGATGCCGACCACCTCTCCATCCTTGACCAGGATGGCGAAATGGGGACAGTAAAGCCAGCAAAAAAAGCACTGAATACAGTTCTCCTCGATAAACTCAGGTTTCTTGCCTGAACGCCATGTCCCTGTCAAATTTTTCACAGAATTCCCGGCATCGAGATTGATGGTCCCGATGGTTAGCTCCTTCCAGCTTTCTTTTCTCATCCTTCCTTCACCTCCTTGAAAGCTCTGTCAATGGTATTCATGTTCATCTCCACAACCTCGGGCCGCAATTTCTTGCCTAAAGCAACTTTGATCCTCTCTTTGAACTTCTTCAAGTCCATGAGCTCAGTGACTTTCACCAAGGCTGAAACCATGGGGACATTCGGGATCGCCCGACCCAACTCATCAGAGGCGATTGTGTACGCATCCAATGAATAGATCTTCCTCTTTCCCAAAGAAAGCCTCTCCCGTATAAGAGAGACATCAAAAGTGGTGTTCATCAGAAAAATCGCATCGTCTTTGGCTCCGCTGCTGATGTCCACCATACCGAAAAGCGACGGGTCTGTGACCACAACAATATCAGGATAGTAAACCTGGCTGTGCGACCGGATAAGCTTCTTGCTGATGCGGTTGAACGCCAAGATCGGCGCACCTCTTTTTTCTGCTCCGAATTCAGGGAACGCTTGAACATGCATGTCCTTTTCGGAGGAAAGCACATCCGCTAAAGTTGCTGCAGCCGTGACGACTCCCTGGCCTGCTCGGCCGTGCCATCGTATTTCAATCGTCTCTTTCATAAAACCTCCTCACACTTGAATCGAAATCACTTCTTCCAATAGAATCCCTTTGTTGTCTATAATCAGAGATCTCTTATGGTTTAAATTTTCATGCTCAAACGAAAAATCAAGCGTCGATTTTTCGATCTCGCACTTCTTTTTCTTCATCATTCTCTCAGGCTTTTTAAAAATTCGGAAGGTATTTTGAAATCTATTCTTTAATCTCTGTCCTTCCTTCTAACGCCTTCTTGATCGTGACCTGGTCCGCGTAATCAATATCTGACCCGACAGGAAGGCCCATGGCAAGTCTTGTCATTTTAACTTTAAAATCTTTGAGGATGCTCGCCAGGTAATGGGCGGTGGACTCCCCTTCCACAGTGGTATTCGTGGCAATTAATATCTCCTTGAAACCGCCATCTTTTATTCTTTTTACGAGTTTTTCTGTTTTGAGCTCATCCGGGCCGATGCCCTTTAATGGGGAAAGAGCTCCTAAAAGAACATGATATCTCCCGTTGAAAATCCCTGTTTTTTCTATGGAAGAAATGTTGAACGGCTCTTCAACGATACACAGGATTTCATCACTCCTGCTCTTATCAGAGCAGCACTCACAGGGATCGACATGAGTCATGCTGTTGCATATCGAACAGTAAAACGTGTTCTGTTTGGCTTCCTTTATTGCTGTGGCGAGATTCTCAACCTCCTCCTGAGGGAGGGATATCAGGTAGAATGCGATCCTCTGGGCTGTTTTGGCTCCGATGCCCGGGATCCTTTTCAGCTCTTCGATGAGACGATTCAGAGGATGTGTGTGTTCAAGCATTAAAACAGACCCGGAATTTTTCCACCTAATCCAAGACTCCCCATCTTCTGGGAGAGCTCTTCATCGACCTTGGTTCCCGCATCATTGAACGCAGCCAGTATCAGATCCTGGAGCATGTCGACGTCATCTTTATTCACGACTTCAGGATCGATACGGATGGAAATCAGGTTCTTCTGACCGTCAACATTCACGGTCACCATCCCTCCGCCGCTCGATCCTTCCACTCTCATCTCGACTAATTCTTTCTGGAGTTTTTCCTGCATTTCTTTGGCCGCTTTGAGCATTTTTTGCAAGTTTCCCACACCTTTCATTTTTTATCTCCTAAAAAATCAAAAAGAACGGCATTTCATCCTTTTTTTTCGGTCCTTTCTACAGGCTTGACTGATAACACCCGGGCCTTGAAGGTGTCCATGAAAGATTTAACGGAAGGATCCTTCATGGCCATCTCAATCTCTCTCCCTCTTTTCCCTTTCTCCTTCTCTATCTCTGGAGAGAGCGGCTCTTTCATTTCTGGCTCAGGAGGCTTGGACTCCTCCTTTTGGGGCGTCCGGGTCGGTTCCTGAACATTGGCTTCTGGGAATGGTTTGGCGGATGGAGATGTCATGCCTTTCTTGAGGTTCTCTATATCCTTTATGATATCTTTCATGTCGGCAATTTTTTTAAAATGACACAGCTTGATCAGGAAAACCTCCAGGTATATTCCCGGATGGGAAGAAAATTTCAATTCCTGCTCTCCCCCCTGGAGAACAACGAGATACCGGAGCAATTCCTCTTGAGATGCCTTTTCCGCTTCTTTGTTCAAATCATCGATCTCTTCCTCGTTGAGGGGCAGCAGGTCTTGTGGACTCTTGACAGACTTGACCAGAAGCATGTTCCTGAAATGCTGGATCAGCTCTTTATAGAAAAACCTGAGGTCATACCCGTATTCTACGACTTTTTCCACTAGGCGAAAAATCTCCTCCGGTTTCTCCTCCAGGACGGCCTTGGAAAATGAAAAGAGGATCTCTCGGCTGATGGTTCCGAGAACTTCCTTGAGATCTTCATCTCTGATAATCTCTCCCGAAAAAGCGACCGCTTTGTCCAGCAGGCTCTGCGCGTCCCTCAGGCTGCCGTCTGCGGCCTCGGCGATGAGGTTCAAACCATAAGAAGACACCTCGATCTTTTCTTTTTGGGTGATATCGATCAGGTGCTTGATGATCTCTTTCTGGGAGATCTTCTTGAACTCAAAGTGCTGGCAGCGAGAGATGATTGTCGCGGGGACCTTGTGGAATTCAGTCGTGGCAAAGATGAAAACAGTATGCGGCGGAGGCTCCTCAAGAGTTTTCAGCAGGGCATTGAACGCTTCACGAGTGAGCATGTGAACTTCATCGATGATGATAACCTTGTAGCGGCTGCGGATGGGCCTGTACTTGACTCCTTCCCGGAGGGACCTCACTTCATCGATTCCTCTGTTGGATGCTCCGTCGATCTCGAGCACATCAATGGAATGGTCCTCGTTGATTTCCTTACAGAATTCACACTTATTGCATGGGGTGGGAGTTGGCCCCTGCTGACAGTTCAGAGCCTTGGCCAGGATTCGAGCCGCGGTCGTTTTTCCCACACCTCTCATCCCGGAGAAAATGTAAGCTTGAGCGACTCTGTCGTTTTTGATAGCATTCTGGAGAGTTCGAACGATGGGCTTTTGGCCGATCATCTCCTCGAATGTCTGAGGCCTGTACTTTCGGGCATAAATCAAATAGGTCATTTTCGATAGGTGTTTGAATTCAGGTCAGGAAATTGAATTCCTTTATTAAAGGATATATTATCACAATTT
>SOIA01000164.1 GCA_004378665.1 Candidatus Aminicenantota bacterium | reverse complement strand
TGATGGGTATAAAATCTCTCAAGAGGGAGGAAAGAATGAGGAAAAAAATCCTTCTTTGCGTGGCAGTTTTGGTTATTTTATCCTCGTCGATTTACGGAGAGGTAACAGTTCGTGAGATTGAAATGAAGATTCCCACATACCGCTCAGGACCTGACGATCCAAGCCCTCCACTCTGGAATTCGAGAGTGTATCCTTATCCGATGCAGACGGATATCACACGAGATAAAATTGTTCAAACTCATAGGGTGGTCGAGATGGAGAACGACTACATCAAGCTTTTGATTCTGCCTGATATCGGAGGAAGAATCCTTGCGGCCCTCGATAAGACAAATAATAACTTTGACTTCATTTATCATAACCATGTCATAAAGCCAGGGCTAGTGGCGTTAAGAGGGGCCTGGCTTTCCGGAGGTATCGAATGGAACTTCCCGACTCTGGGGCATACGGTGAACACCTTTTCACCCGTTAATTATAAAATCTTAAAGAATGAGGATGGAAGCGTGACCTGTGTTGTCGGGACTGAGGAATGGGTGAGAAGGATGAAATGGGAAGTGTTCATCACTCTTTATCCAGACAGGTCTCATTTCAAGACAAAAATCAGGATTTTCAACAGAACGCTGACTCATAATAACGGCTATTTCTGGGTCAATGCGGCAGCCCATGCCTGGATGGATACGAGGATCATATTTCCTCCGACTGATCACACTTTTGCGGGAGGCAGAAGGAATCCCAGATCCTGGCCTGTGTATGAGGGGAGAGAAGTCTCCTGGTACAAGAATACTCCTTATGCCCATGATTATTTTTGCGGGACGCCAGGTGACTTCAATGGCGCATACAATTATGAGAAGGACAACGGGACCGCCCATTACGCATCCCGGTTTGAGAGTCCGGGGAAAAAGTTCTGGACCTGGGGCACAGCTCCGAGCGGAGCGATTTGGGAGGACCTGCTCACGGATGAAGACGGCCAGTACATCGAGATTCAAGCCGGAAGGCTTCCCACACAGGGGGACACCTGGATTTTTGAGCCTCATCTTGTCGAGGAATGGAATGAGTGGTGGTTTCCCCTGAAGAGAATGCATGGTTTTGTCAAAGCCAATCCGGATGCGGCTGTGAACCTTGAAATAGGAGATAATCAGGTCTTCATCGCTCTGAATACGACCAGAACCTACCGGGATGCAGAGATCAGGCTGCTTCGCGGGAGTGATTTAGTCTTTTCGGAAAAACTGGATATTTCTCCGGAGGGATTCTACACAAAGAAGATGAAGGGAGAAGATAACACAGGAGTGTTCAGGCTTGAGCTTCTGGATGAAACCGGCCGGAAAATCATCGATTACTCAACAGAGAAGCCTGAAATCCCAGCTCCTGAGCTCCAGCCGAATTTTCCGGATGATGCGCCCCAGTCCGCAGAGAAGGCTTTTCTCAAAGGATATTATTCACTCAAGCACTGGAATCTTGAAGGTGCGATCCATCACTTCAAAGAGGCTCTGGGAATGGATTCAGGACTGACACCTGCCATGAGATGGTTGGGTATACTCTATTACAAGATCGGGAAGACCGAAGAAGCACTCGGTCTTTTCGAAAATGTCCTCCAGAGAGATGAGGACGACCATACCGCGCGCTACTACAGGGCGTTATCCAAAAAAAGGCTCGGGATTGAGCAGCGCTTGAGGGAAGATCTCCACATGGTCTCGAGAAGGGCCGAATACAGGCACGTGGCGCCGTACGTTCTCGCGGCCTTGGAGTTGAAAGGGAATCAGTATGTAAACGCGAAAGTCGCGCTGAAAAAAGCGATAAGGAATAATCCGGATGATATTAAAGCCAGGGTCATGCTCGCGGCCGTGGACAGGCATCTTGGCCATAAAAAAGAGGCTGAAGCATTACTTGAACAGGCTTTGAGAGAGGACCCGATTTCTCCTCTTATCCTGATCGAAAAAATCCTGTTGACAGGAGAAGACGAGATTGGGTCGTTACCGGACGATCCGGAATACTTCCTTGAGGTGGCGGCGGATTACATGGAGATGAATCTGATTGAGGATGCTGTTCGCGTCCTTGAGTTTTACTTGAGGAAAGAGAAGTCGAGAGAATATGCTCTCATCTATTACTACCTCGGATATTTAAAGGACACGCTGGGTCGCAAAGAAGAGGCTGAGAAATATTTCGAGAAGGCCTTTGCAAGCAGTCCGGATTTTATCTTTCCTTTCAGAGTCGAGGCCGAGGGTGTCCTCAAACTCGCTTTAGAATATAACAGCTCGGATTGGAAGGCTCACTATTATCTCGGGAACCTTCTTTCTGCAAAGATCAGGTGGAAGGAAGGACTGGAAAGCTATGAAAAAGCCGCCCGGTTTTCTCCCGAATTTCCGGTTCTTTACAGGAATCTTGGAGAGATTTACTGGAAGAAACTTCGGGATTTTAGTATGGCTGAAAAGATGTTCGAGAAGGCCGTGTCTTTTTCTTCCAATGATTTCCGGCTGTACGTGGCTCTGGATGAACTTTACGCCATAAACGGAAAACATTCAGAGAGAGAAAAGCTTTATACAGAATCTCCTCCTCAAATCAGCGAGAACTTCAACTACGTGCTCAAAAGAGCACAGTACTACGCGGACACAGACCAACCCACTAAAGCATTGGAAATCCTGATGACCCATGAGTTCCTCCCCTGGGAAGGATGGACCAGAGCCAGAGAAGTATACGTGCTCGCTCTTTTGAAGAGGGCACATTCTTATAGAGTGGTTAAAAAATACAAAAATGCACTCAATGATTACCTTGCTGCGATGGAGTATCCGAAGAATTTGGGAACAGGCAGACCGGCTTACCCTGTTTTCATCAGAGAAAACTACTCTATCGGATTGTGCTATAAAGGATTGGGGAAGGAAGCTCTTGCAGAAAAACATTTCAGAGAAGCTGAGAAACAGAAAACAGGAGTTGCGTCCTTAAATACCTACTACAGAGCATTGGCATTGAGAGAGCTCGGGAAGGAAAAAGAGGCAGAGGAAATACTCGCCGGGATGAAAGTATGGTGTGAGAACCTGATCCAGCGAGGCCGAAGGGCCGGACCACAGCATTATCTCTGGGCCTCGATGGCCTGCCACGCTCTCGGGAATGACAAGAGAGCCAAGGAGTACATCCTCAAGGCGCTTGAGCTGGATCCGCCGTATCGATGGGCGGCATTTTTCGCGTATGAAAACGGGCTTTTGAGGTGAACTTGCTTTAGCATTTGACATCAATATTCCTTTTGTATAAATTGATGAATTAAGATAGAAACCTGTGGTTAAGAAGAAGAGATTTTCGTGAGAAATCTAACAGAAGAAAAGAATCCGAGAATGAAAACCTTAACGATTAAAAGTGAATTGGCTGAGCTCGACAAGATGAGGAATTTTTTGAAAGAGTACCTGGATGGATTGAAGATATCAGATAAAGACTACTTCAAGATCGAGCTCGCGCTCCTTGAAATATGCGTGAATATCATCAGGTACGCCTACCCTCAAAGCAACGGGGATATTCAGGTCAAAGTCTGGCAGGATGAGGGAAAGATGTATATCGAAATCAGGGATAAAGGCGTTCCGTTTGACCCGAGAAAATTAGAATCCCCTGATATAGATGATATCATCAGGAAAGAAGAAACAGGTGGGTTAGGAGTTTTTCTCTCCCGTTCGCTGATGGATGGCTTTGACTACAAGAGGGAGAACGATCATAACGTCCTCACCATCTATAAGAATATTAAAGGCGCCGAGGCTTCTATCTAATCGTATAAAACGGTATCTTCTCCCAGTTTGGCGATCCGGTCATCGATCCATTTGATTATCAGGTCTCTCCGCATGAGCATTGCCTCGATTTCTTTATCTGTCAGGTATTCTCCAACGACTTCGCGGACCACTTCAGGAGTCATCGCACGTAATTTTTCGACAAAAGCTCGCGGCAGCTCTTTCATGATTCTTGCGCCTTCCTTGTACTTTTCGTCGTAAATCAGCTTTTTAGTGAATTTCTTAGAGGTCCGGAAAGAGCGGGAATGGTCGATCAAGATCATCCGCCAGTCCTCAGTGATGAGATATTGATTCTGGTGCCTGTCCTCGTTAGCGATCAGGTTGTCAAAAGCGCGCTGCAGGTAGAGAGCTCTGTTCCAGTAAAACACTTTGATGTTGGGAGTCTTGATTTTCTTCTCATATTTTTCCTTGAGACTCATCATCGCATCCACCCAGTACTGGCAGGAACCTCGGTCCCCACGGAATCTTCTCTCCACTGTGGGAGGTACCATATTCAGTCCCAAATACTTGTCTAACCTGTATGCGGCGATTTCCCATTTCCAGTTTTCTATAAAGCCTCGCATCCGGCCTTCCGGGTTTTTCCATAACGCCTTGTTCTGGATTCCGTCTTTATCCAGCGTAAGTACCCAGGGACTGGTCACGGCTTCCCGGCTTCTCATTTGTTCTTGTTCAATTATATTTGCTGTTTTCATGAACTCTTCCCATTTCTCCCTCTCCGCCACTTCTTCCTGAGTGAACTGAGCTGCGAGTTGATTACTGAATCCCAAAACTACGATAAAAACAGAAAGAATAAGA
>SOIA01000381.1 GCA_004378665.1 Candidatus Aminicenantota bacterium | reverse complement strand
TGTGAGTACTGCTCAGCTTCTTGTTTGAAACGGGAAGCTCTTTCCGGCCAAAGCCTTTCCTTGACGCTTCTGTTCAAGACACTCATGTACGCGTATGGCTCAGGATAGGAGGGATCCAATTCGATCGCTTTCAGCAGGGCTTCTTCGCTTTCATTCGCCAGTTTCTTTTGCTCTTCGATGGATAACATGTTCTGCAGCCGGTGGACTTTGGACCAGCGGTTGACTCCTATAGAATACCAGACTTCTGCATTCTCAGGATCGTATTTGGCGCTTAACACATGAAATTCGTTAGCTTTATCAAACTCAGGTATGGGTGTCAGCATTCCGTAAAACTGTGCGATATACGCATAGCCCCTGGGATCTTCAGGATCAACTTCGATCCTTCTCAGGTACATCTCTTCGGCTTTTTGAAACGGCGTCTTGCCTCCGTCGCTCACCTCATCCTCTGAACTCCCGGCGTATTTTGTGTAAAATTGAGCGACAACATAGTAATTTTCCATCTTGGTCGGCTCCATCTCAACGATCTTCAGGTACATTTTCTCAGCTTCCTTAAAGTTTCTCAATATGTCATACATATCGCCCATGGAAAAAATAATTTCCTTGTTTTTGGGAGCGATTTCATAAGCTTTTGTGAGATTTTCTAAAGCTCTGTTCGCTTTTTCAACATTCTCCGGAGTGTCCACTCCTGGCTTGTAGAGACTCTTGTAAGATTCTCCAAGATACCAGAATGCTTCCACCAAATCCGGATTATAGATCAACGCTCTCTCATACTCATCTATGGCTTTGCGGTATTGCTTCTCAGTGAAAAGCGCGTTGGCCCTGTTGAAATAATAGTTGGCTTTTAGGTTGCTGACCTTGAGCTTCTGGCAACTCGTGAAAGCAAAAACTACGATCAGTGCTAATAGAATCGCCATTAATGCGTGCGTGCTTTTGCGAGACATCATGACCTCCTTTTAACTCGAGGGCGACCTTCTCCCGAGATTTAATTTATAATCGAATGAGCCATTAAAGTCAAGAAGAACAAAATACCATGCGGGCATCCCGGGAAAAATCTTCGTGGAAAACAGATAAAAAAAATCGTCCACGATAGAAATCTCGGTTTATGCTCAGCCGAAAGCCTTCAGTTCTTTCTTAACACCAACCGTATGGGAGTTCCCCAAAAGTCGAACTTCTCCCGCAAAAGCCGAGTGAAAAACCTTTCATAGGACGGGGCCAGAGAAACCTGTGAATGCGTAAAAAGGATAAAGGTTGGCGGGAGAATTCCTTTCTGAGTCATGTATTTTATCTTCATCCTTGTTCTCTTTTTGGAAAGAGCAGGATGATGCTCATTGACCCAAATGAGAAAATTATTCAACTGGGATGTTCCGACTCTTTTTTTCCCGCTCATGTAAACCTGTTCTGCAGAATCAAGAATCTTTATCACTCTCTTTCCGGACAGTGCGGAAACGAAAAGAAGGGGTGCATAGTTGACGAAATCCAGTTTTGTATAACATCTATTCTTGAAGTCCTCTGAGGTGCGGGTGCCTTTCTGGATCAAATCCCATTTATTCAGGGCAACAATCATGGGTTTGCCTGATTCACGAGAGAGATGAGCGACGGCCGAATCCTGTCGGGTGGGGAACTCCTGAGCGTCCATTATCATGCAGATGACATCCGCCCGGGTGATGTCTTTTTTCGCCTTGATAATACTGGCTTTTTCCCTTTTATCCTGGGCTCGGCTCAGTTTGCGAATCCCTGCCGTATCAACCAGGCTGAACGCCTTCTTATCCCTGTATATCAGAGTATCGGTGCTATCCCGTGTTGTTCCCGGGATCTCACTCACGATCAACTTCTCTTCTCCACAGAGGCGGTTCACTATGGACGATTTTCCAACGTTGACACGGCCGACCAGTGCGATCTGAAGAGGTTTGCTTTTCTCTTCATCAAGGCCGGGTGAAGGAATCAACTCCTGCAGAGTCTGCTCGAGAATCTCTAAATTTATTTTATGCTCGGCAGAGATGGCAAAAATCTCCTCCTCTCCCAACCGGAAAAAATCGCCTATTTTTGCTTCCTCAGATGGAGAGTCGATTTTATTGACCACCACAAAAATCGGTTTGTTCAACTTTCTCAAAGACAAAAAAAGCTCTTCTTCTGCTGGCAGCAAATCCCTTTTCCCATCCAGCACAAAAAGAAGTATGTCTGCCATCTCTGCCGCTTCTTGAGCTTTATTTCTGATTTGAGAGGAGAGGGGATCCTCCAGGGTATCAAAAAAACCGCCTGTATCAATCAGAACGAACTTCTTGCTCTTCAAGCTGCAGACTGCAGAAACTTGATCCCGAGTCATTCCTGGAAGAGAGTGGACGAGGGATTTTTTCTCTCTCAAAAGCCGGTTGAAAAGAGTGGATTTCCCCACATTCGGGAAGCCCACGATAACAATTTTTTTTAATTTTTTCATCAGGAAAAGCGCACTTTCGCTCAGGAATCGAATGCAGTGAAACTATTGGGCGATTAAATCATACAGGGGGAGAAAGGGCCGGCTCAGGTTGATGTGGCCTCCCAGAGTTTCTCTTTCCCGCCCTTCGATCAAAATAAAGACTTTTTCGATATCATCAAAATTGTAAGCAAGAGAATTGACAACCGAAAAAATCGTTGATATCTCGGCCGACGAGCCAGAAAGATGTTTCTCCACGATATCCTTGGAAAAATCCACATACGCCACTCCCTCTTCCGTCACATACAGCTCTCTCAGCTTGGCTTCAGGAGGAAAGGGTGAGATGTACCCCTTCTGAGAGCCCTTGATGAGTTCCTCGATAGTCTGCTTGGCTTGACGAACCACGGATAAATCCGCCGGAATCTCACGTTGTTCCGGATGGAGAAGCGTGTCTTTTTCTGAAAGAAAAAAGAGGACGACCGATCGTGTCTGTCCGGGTTGCATGGGTAATGGCTCAACCTCGGGTAGGGATGCAGGGGCGGCTGGAATGACCTTTTCTTTAATCCCGCTTAAAAAAAAGACTGCGACAAGAATCACAAGAACCACAAAAAGAAATCCGAGTGTCGCGACTCTCATCCTACCCATTTTTATCCTCTAACGTTGAGCATAGCGTTCGATGTAGTTCTCAAGACCCCTATAGATGGCCTCGACAACATTGTTTTTGAACCATTCCGTGTTCAACTTCCTCTCTTCTTCAGGATTGGAGATGAAGGCCACTTCGACCAGCACCGCCGGACAGGCCACCCCACTCAAAACCTTGAAAGGAGCCTGTTTGATCCCTCTATTTCTCGTTCTCAGGAGATGATTGAGTTCTTCCTGGATGGTCTCCGCCAGCAGACTGCTTTCTTTGAGATAAGCCGACTGGGCCATGTCCCATAAAATCATGGTGATCTCGTCCTCGCTGTCTCCAACGATCCCTTCCTCAAACTCGGCAGGATTATTCTCCATGTAGGCCAGTCTTCTGGCTTCATCATCAGTCGCTTCCCGGCTGAGGAAAAAGGTTTCTGACCCGTGAGCGTCTTTCCTGAAAGAGCTGTTGATGTGGATACTGATGAACAGGTCGGATTTGTTGTAATTCGCAATAGCCGCTCTATTCTCAAGCGAAATGCTCACATCGTTTTCCCTTGTGAGAACAACCCGCACGGGTAAATTCTTCTCGATGACATCTTTCAACTTAAGGCCTATAGCCAGAGCCACGTCTTTTTCGCGTGTTCCGTATTTCCCCAAAGCTCCAGGCTCCATGCCTCCGTGACCAGGGTCAATCACAATTGTCTGAATTCCCTGAGAGGCGGATTCCTCTCTTTCCCTGGAAAGGGCTGAATCAAGTCGAGACTGCATCTCTCTTTCTGACGCTCTTCCCTCTCCTCCGCTCTCCTCATCGGCTTCACTGAAATCCAGGACCAACCGAGTTGGATTGTCGAGGACAAAATAATCGTAGCTGAAATCTCTGATTTTGGTCCTGATGGTCAGGATGTAATAATCTCCTCCCTTCGTCCAGCCAAAGGATTTGATGATGCGGCTGTCAAAAGACTCTCTCTGAATCCGAGGACGAATGTCAATGGATATCTTCACCAGCATGAAGGAAGAGCCCTTATCGATCTCGAAAGATAAGGGGAAGGAGGGTTCGATGACGACCCGGCTGAACTCTTCATAATCCCTGACGGACAATTTGAGAAACGGCTGGATCTGGGAAACCGAAACAAAAGAGAGAAGGAAGAAGAGAACAGCTCCTGTGATCAGTGTTCTTTTTTTTCTTGGGCTAACCAATTTCTCTCAACTTCTGTCTGCTTAAAAATTATCTCAATGGAGGCGGCGGGAATCGAACCCGCGTCCGAAGACATTCAACAGACAGCTTCTACATGCTTATCCTCTTCTTCATCTCGTTCTGAAGTGCTCGAAGAGGAAGAACACATCCGAACCAGCCCTGATGAAGTTTCGCTTGCCGGGCTCAGGACGAACCTGGCTTGCTATCCTGCTCGTCGACGCCTCTCATGTGCCGCAGGAAAACGCGTGAGAAACGGCATGCCTACTGATTAGGCAGCAACAGGCAGAGATTCTGCACTTAGTTGTTTTCCACCTTTTTAACGAGGTGGGTGGAACCTCGACATGC
>SOIA01000172.1 GCA_004378665.1 Candidatus Aminicenantota bacterium | reverse complement strand
CCGTAGGCCACTTCGAGCAGCTTTTCCATTTCCTTTGACTCCCCCGTCACTTCCAGCTGGATGGCGCCTTTTTGCCTCAACTCATCAAAAATGGCTTTGATCTCGGCATCGAGCTTGATGGCTTTAACTGTCCCTCCTCCGGATACAGAGATATCATGATGGGTGTAGACTTTATCCCAATCGACTTTGAGTTTGGCTTCGTATGCAGGAGTGATCCCACTGTACTTCAACATGAACATGACTGAAATATCTGTGGTCGGGTTCTTGAAAGACTCCCAGAGCAAAGACGCCCCTTCCTGAGTCAAGGCGATGGACACAGCTCCCTTCTGTCCGGGCATGATGGGAGCTTTCCCTTCTCCGCAAATCTTCACATTGAATAAACCCCCTTCTCCTGCTGTGGCGGATATGATCTTGAACGTGCCTTCCTTAAACGGCACTGGCCCCACAACCTTTGCTTTCGGGTCCAACATCTGGAGAGAAGTCTCAGCCGTGAGAATCTCACTTTCCGTCAGTCCCCAGGTCACTAAGAAATGCACTATCCCGCCTTTGATGTCCCCGCCAGTCTTTGTGTATTTGATGAAGGTGAATTCAGGCGTTCCATCTCTCTTGGTGGCTAACCTGGGCTCATCCGGAATATAGTAATATTTATGAGGATCAGCATGGTCCCTGTAAAAAACAAATCGTCCTGCCTGGATGACTTCCTCCAGCGAAACCTCTGCTTTCAGAAGAATCAGACAGGAAAAGAAGAGAATAAACACAAATACGATCTTTTTATAGCTCATTTGATATCTCCTTTGTGTTTCGCATTTATTTCTCATCCTTGACTAATATTTCATATTCAGACACATCAAGGTAGAAATCGTTTCCTTCCTGCCATTCACTCCTTTGAGTCCTTCCGTCGCTCAAGACATTCGTGATTCGAAATCGGTATGTGCCGCCCTTTTTTTCAGGGATGTCGAATTCAAGATCCTGCTGTGTCTCGGAGTCTTTGGAAAAATATATCCTTTTGAAGTCTCTCTGTCCACGCGCGGTCTGGATTTCGATCTCAACGATCTTCCTAATCACATCCGGGTTTGTTTGATTCACGAAGTCAAAACACAGAACTGTCATGTACCGGAAATTGAAAGAAACCTTATTGGCAAGGTTTATGACCTTGAAAAGATCTGGATATTCCGTCATCGATACGCCCACAGAAAAAGCCATCCGGTCGGTTCTCTGTGCTTCTTCATACTTATCTTCCTTCAGTTCATACCCGCTGAAAGTGAATTCACAATCCATGCTCAAACCGAGGGCCTTTTCGCCTTCAAAGATCTCCCAGAGGTAAGGAGCGGTTTTACGGCTGAGAGGAATGGTGAAATTCTTTTTTGTCCAGGGCGTCTTCCTCTGCGAGAGCTCTTCCTCCGTCTTTTCCTCTCCCTCAAAAACGCTGTAGTTCAGGACACATCTGAGCTCTTCAACCGGGATGGGCTTGAACTCAAGGTTTTCGCCCATCATCTCTTTAAGCTCCGCACTCTCATCACTGAATTCAACCGAAAGAGTCAGAACACCTCCCGCCATTCTTTGTGTCTCTCCGGACGAGTCCGACTTGATGTAGACGTATTTATAGAAGAAGAACTGAGGCTTCCCATAGGCCTGTGTCAGGTCCATCCCTGTGGGGACGTAGTAAAAAACATTGGGCGTGGCATGGTCGGGAAAAACCATTATCCTGTCACCGATGATCCTTCCCTTGCTCAGCAGAGGATCGGCGTGCACGTATACGCATGCGCTGATCAGGATTGCAAGACAGATCACAGAAGAAAAGATTCTTTTTCTGCTCATTCCTCCTCATAGTAGGCATAGACGAAAGGATCTGTGGCCTTTGTCCAACCCGAAGAAACCCTTTTCCCGGTTTTCAAAAGCCACATGATATTGTATTCATAATCCAGGTTATTCGGCTCGTGGAAATAGAAATAGTCCAGGTTAAGGGGTTCTCCCTTCCTGAGCACGACTTCCCTCTGGATCTCTTTGCCGAAATTGGTGTGTTTGAACTGCACAGCGATGCGGATGATGCCGTGTTCATTCATGTTTTCTTCTTCGGCCAAGACCTCAATGAAACGGTACCGGTGAGGCGGAGCCAGTGTTATCACGGGCTGAGACGCCTTCATCCAGTCGCCTGCCACTTCGATGCCTCCAATGTAACTCCAGATCGGTTTATACTCATACTCTAACCATTTTTCAGAACTGTCCCCTTTTCTCCGGTACGTGAAGGACAGCTTGTTGCCGTTCTCGGTGAATTTTGTCCTGTCAAAGACGATGTCGTTGGTCACTGCCTTCATATTTTTGTCTTCATACTCTTTTTTAAACGTGATCCCGGCAAAGTTGATGAACTGCCCAAAAGTCTCAAGGTCCTCCCCGTCCAGGATGACATGGATGGTCCGCTCTTCGAATGTGGGATCATCCAGGTCGACCACCCCGAAAATCTCCTGGTTCTTCCCGTGCTTCTCGTAGAAATTCCCGATGTTTCCCGTCAAAGGGATCTCCCTCTGGTCTCTTTTTCGTCTTCTCAAGTCTACGGTGTACAGTCCGGACATCTTTACCTTTTTCATCGAATAGCTCGCGTGAGCCTGACCGAACAGTTTCCCCAGCCAGTTGCTCCCGGATTTGCCCGATGCCTTTCCCAGGTCTTCGGTGCTCACGGGCTTGGCTTCGAACATCATCTTGGTCAGGATGTTGTAAGCCGTGGTCAACAGATCGTCCATCTTTGTGTCATCTCCTGTCACTTCAAGCACGATGGATCCCTGTTCTTTCAGCTCATCGAGGACCATGCTGATCTTGGCACTGGTGAAAAAATTGCCGATCTCAGCCTTAAATTCATGATGCTCGTAGACTTTATCCCAGTTGATTATCAGTGAAGCTTCATAGGCCGGAGTCAATCCTTGATATGTCATCACAAACTGGACAGAAACATCAGAAGTCGGCCTTTTGAAGGATTCCATCAAAAAAGTCGATCCTTCCTCGTTCAAGGCAATGGAGACCGCAGCTTCCGCCCCGGCCAGCAGAGGCGCCTTCCCTGTTCCAGTCACTTTCCGCGTGAAAATCCCTCCTTCCCCTGCAGTGGAAGATATGATGTGGAATTCTCCCTTGGTGAAAGGCACAGGACCTATGATTATCCCGTCTTCATCGAATTTCCACAGCTCTCTTTTTGCTTCCCTGAGCTCTTCATCAGTTAACGCATAGGTCACCAGAAAATGGAGAATACCTCCGGTCACTTCTTTTCCTGTTCGGACGTACTGCAGAAAACTGAATTTGGGAGTTCCGTCGGGCCAGGTCGCTATTCTCGGCGATAAGGGCATGTAATGATATCCGTGCTCGTCTGAGTGGTCTTTAAAAAGCATGACACTCCCGGCCTGAATCGGTTCGGTATCGAGTAAAAGCTCACCATGGGCAATAAAAGTGATAACAAATAAACTGAATCCGATTAAAAGTAAACGATTGAGGAAACGCATCGCATTCTCCTTTCCAGAGAGTGAAGAGTCTCTCCCCTCCTCTCTATCCAAATCTTTTAAATATTCTTAATTTTTTTCAGCATGTCATGCGCGTTTCATTTGAACAGGTCCGCAACATGAAACACGCCAACGGTGAGGTCCAGAGAATCTGATATGAACTCCCAATCCACGGATTCCCCATATTCACCCGTCTTTGTTACGGCTTTGATCTTGTAATAAAACTCCAATGGTTCCTGGTCGGAGAGGGGCAGATAGACAAGAATGGCGTCCTGCAGTTTGTCCTTGGTCAGGTCCACCGAGGTGATCAAACCCTCTTTTGGCTGCGGACTGAGATAGGGCGATTTGATCTCGATGTGGATCTTTTCGATCTCAATTGATGTCTCGTACTGGGAAGGATCGAATACATTTTCGAGGACCTCTATGTTGATCTTCCTCATCCTTTCGATGTAGGAAACAACCTCAACTTTCTCCCAGATAATGTCCAGACATTCCTGGCAGTCGAAGTCAGGAAATATTTCGAGCCAGTAGCTCTTCATGTTATCCTTAAAAAACTGATTGACTTTAGGGTCAATGTATTCACCGCCCTCTGGAATATCAACTCCGACCCTCTCTTTGGCTTCCTTTTTGGCGATCTCTTCCGCTTCCTCCTTCACGATATCCAGTGCCTGGTCCAGAAGGGATTTTTTCTTCTGCTCTTTCACCTCTTCTCCGAGCGCCTCTTTCAATTCATCCTTGAGTATCGGCTGTGGGGCCAGCAGGACTTTGATCGTCCCTTCCTCCCCCGGCGGGATGATCACTTCGGGATCACATCTGAGAGCACGGTAGATTTCACTGCCCTTCTGGAACTGAAAACGGAGGTTCACGTTATCGATTTTCAGAGGGAAATCCGAATAGTTCTTAACATTGTGGATAGTGAGCGTTGAATCTTTGTTGTTAAAAGAAAAATTCACCTCATCAAGTGGAGAGTGAAACCTCCCGACAAAATAACGCAACCCGATCTTGATCGGGATCTCTTTCTCGACTGCAGCGGATTTGATGTGCATTCCTGCGGTCAATCCTTCCTTCTCAAGAAGCGGTTTCAGTTCCGCAAGACTTTCCGGAGTCATGGTGATATTCACGGGCATCTCCCCTT
>SOIA01000195.1 GCA_004378665.1 Candidatus Aminicenantota bacterium | reverse complement strand
CAATTCGCCGGCATTTTAAACTGGCGAGCGTTTCCTCCAGTATCAGGTAGTAAGACAATCTTCCAACTGGAAACAAACGCCAGGTACTTGCCATCAGGTGACCAGATGGGATTCATGTTGCTTCCTGTGGGAGTATATTCCACTTGGCGTGGTTTTCCTGCGAACTCTTTGGTCTCTGAATCGATAGGCACGGTGAACACATCCCTCATCATAAGAGTGTTCCGGTAAACCAACCCTTGCTTGGTCCAATTGAGCAGGTCGAGATTTCCTTCCATGACTAGGAATGGCTCTCCTGCGGGCTTTCCGTCCTTCACAGCCAATCCCCAGAGTGCCCAGTCACCATGCCTTTGACTCTGGAACACAATATGCTTTCCATCGGGTGACCAGCGTGGCTCTATATCATCAGCGGGATGATCGGTTAAGACCTCGAGCGACTTTCCATCAATGCTTACGATATAGATATCGTGTTTTCCTCTTTCCGATCCGTCATCGAAGACGATGAAACGCCCATCTGGTGAGGCGTCTATAGGGCGTTTTGCTATAATATATTTTCCCTTCAGAGGGCACAAAGCTTTAAAAGCTCCATCTGCTAGGGAAACAAGTCCCAGAGTCTGTGTCTCGTCATATGCAAGCAAGGCAGCTACGATTGCACTGCCATCGTTCAACCAGTCGTAGGGAACAGGAAATCCTTCTTCTTCCATATTTTCGATACGAAAAATAACACGAGACTTTCCGTCCAAAGTCGAGGTGACCAACTCTGCAGGAGAGGAAGGTGCCCATCCAGCCTGCAAATAAGCTATTTCCTTTCCGTCGGGCGACCAGATGGCATAATACGTCCACTTGGCACTCAAACTCCAGTCAAAATTTGTGATGAATTTCGTGCGTTTGGTTGACCAATCATAAACAGCAACATTTTGCCCTTTGGAATAGTCCATAATCGCTAATTTCGTCCCGTCAGGGGACAGCGCTTGTGTATCTGCCGCTTCTCCTGAAATAATTCGAACGATCGATTGACCAGATGGTTTCTTCTCTCGGAGCGCAACAAGTCGAGTACGAGCGGTGGCTACCAAATCAGGCTGGTCAGCGTAATTTTTCAACACCAGCTCATAGGCTTTTATTGCCTCTAATTCCCCAAATTTTTCATAGCACATGCCAATCTGAAGTTGGGCTTTTCCGGCCATTTTTTTGTTTCCAGGGAATTCCTTCACAATCTTGAGGAAAATTTGGATGGCTCCATTCAAATCGCCCTTGGACTCCTTTTTAAACACAGCCGCTTCGTAGAGTTCTTCGGCCGATTCTTGGGTGAGTGCGTGCTGGAAAGAAGCCAATACAATCACAGTTAAAAAGACTGCGAAAACCAAGTAAAAAAATCTTTTACGTTTCATGATTCTACCTCCCTATGAGAATTCATTTCATAGGGAATCCTAGCAGATTTTTTTATAAGAGTGGTTAAGCTTACGTTGAGATTGCAATGCGTTTTTGTTGTGATGATTTCAGCCATTGAATTTGTACCCAACACCCCTGATGCTGATTATGTATTCAGGATTTGACGGATCGTTTTCCAATTTCCTTCTCAGATGAACGATGTGAGGATCAATCGTACGAGGAGAGACAATTGCATCATCCCAGGCTTCGTCCAGCATGGCATCCCTGGTCAACACTTCTCCTCTGTGTTCGATAAAAAACTTGAGGAGACTAAATTCTAACGCGGTCAAATGCAGTTTCTTCCCTGCCTTCAACACCTCATAACTTTTAAAATTTACAGACACATCTCCGAATTCATATATCTCCTGTATATCCTCCTTTTGATTGGCTCTCCTCAATATCGCTTTTACTCGGGCAACCATCTCCCTCGACCCTATGGGTTTTATGACATAATCATCGGCCCCCAATTCCAATCCCATCACCTTGTCCATCTCTTCAGTTTTGGCTGCTGTAAGCATCAAAATAGGAGTGTTTATCCCTGCTTCCCTCAATTTCTTGCACACCTCAAAGCCGTTCAACTCAGGAAGCAGGATATCCAGGATGACCAATAGAAAATTCCCATCCAAAGCTTTTTTTAGACCTTCCTTTCCATTCGTCGCTGTAGAAACCTTATATCCTTCAAATTCCAGATCATCCTTCAATCCCATAAGGATGGTCTTGTCATCTTCTATGATTAAGATTTTATCCATTTTCATCCGCCTTTATTAAACCTTTTGATCTATCGGGAGTTGAATGGTGACCATGGTCCCCTTCCCCAATTCGCTTTTTAATAACACTTTTCCGCCATGGGCTTTTGCGATATGTGAAACTATTGTCAGGCCAATTCCACTTCCCTTTATGCTGCTGTTGTGGATATCCCCTGACCGATAAAACTTCTCAAAAACCTTTACCTGGTCATCCTTGCTGATGCCAATCCCATTATCCTCCACTTCAAAGAAAATAACATTCTGATTAGACCAGGCCCGAAATTTGGCCTTTCGGCTTTCTCCAGAATATTTCACAGCATTGTCCAGCAAATTAAAGAGAGCTCTGGAGAGGGCTTCTCTATCCGCAAAAGTTTGGGGCAATTCATCCGATATTTCACTCTCGATTGTGAATTCCTGGGGAGCAACCTGTTCCTGAAACCTGGATACAACATCCCTGCACAATTCAGCCACATCAATCTCTGCAAACTCATACTCCTTCATGCCTGCTTCTATCTTCGAAAAATCAAGGATGTTCTCGATAAGCCGGCTGAGTCGCTCACTCTCATGAGTTATGGATTCATAATACTGCTGTTTTTTGCTCTCCTCTTTTACCCGTCCTCTCTGGAGAAGCTCTGCCAAGTAACGAATCGATGTCAGGGGTGTTCGGAATTCATGGGAGACAGTGGAGACAAACTCGGATTTTAGTTTTGCCAATCTCAGCTCTTTGGCTGTGCTCCTAATCACCAATACCCCGCCGAAGAGTAAGGCAACAATAACAACCACAACAGAGAGGACATAGATATTACGTCGCAAACTAAACTGCCTCTCGGCTTCGCTGGGGAAAGCTTGAAAAATCTTGATTTTCCATGGAGGAAAATTATTCTCGAAATCCCTCGAATAGCTCAAATGAGGGTGGGAAGCACCCTTTTGAGATATCTCTCTGCCGGTAACGACATTATTATCTTCATCGGCAACCTGGATAAAAAATCCCCTTCTCAATGATATTTTTTCCAAAATTGAGGGAAGAATTTCTTTTTCCAAATATTGATTATCTATGCTGAATCCAAAAATGGAATTGCTATCGGGATAGGTGTAGGAAATCAGAAGAATCTTATTTCCTGTCTTCTCAGTGAGATGGGCAAAAGTTCCAAATAAATCTTCCGAATCAGTCTCTTTAGTCACGATAAAGGGAAGTATTTTTTGTGCAATCGTCTTGATGGTGTCCATCCTTTCCAATTTTTCTCTCTCGAGCTGCTCGAGTTCTGTCCATCGATCGGTTATGTTCTTATCGATGTTCTCCGCATTTATTCTTTGCTTTACGGAAACAAGTTCATCTTTAACTTTCTTCAAATAAAAATGAAACTGGGTTTGACTGATTGACCACCTGGGTTCCAATAGGTTTGTGTATAGTTCAAGGTATGTTTCGATACCGTCCAACTCTTTGTCCATGTTGGAATACATCATCCCTGCCTGATACAGGGCTATTAACGCAAAGGGAATTCCGTCACGGCTCAATTCCTCCTGATAATCACTGATAATCCTTCTATATGTCTGGATGGCTCTGTCGGGATTCCCGGATATCATGTAGCAACGAGCAATTCGATTCATAAGCAAGGCACGAGAGGTTCTATCAGAAGTCGAACTCATCAATTGTCTGTAGTTATTGATTGCAAGGGAATAATTACGGTTTTTAAACTCTGCTGTTTCCGCCGACTTAAAAACCTGATTCTCCTCAATTTTTACAGGGCCTTTATTTAAATATTCAGATTCTCCATTCAGGTTAAAGAGCGGCTTAAAGAGAGGAAAGTTGACTCGTCCGCTGCGGCCGACATAAAAGATTTCGGCAACTAAGGCCTCACTTTCTATAATCCTGCTGGCGACATCTACTAACTGACTTCCATCTTGCTGACCTTGTGATAAGTTAAGGAATCTGAAAACCCGTTCTTCTGTCTCTCGAATGTTTTCCATGACCTGATCATTGATCGAAAGTGCAATTCTTTGTTGCTCCTGATTTATCTCTCTCTGCTTTAACAGCTTTTCTCTTTCCGCTTCCCGGATAGCGAACACAGTCAGGATGACGCTAAATATCAATACGACAGCGGCAAATATAATTATTGCCCTTTTCTGCCAATCAAGGATTATCTTCACTTTCAAATAGCCCCTTTACCCGGTAAAAGGTTAATATAGGGGAAATCCAAAGTCAAAACAAAACTAGAATCATCAATAATAATTTAGGATATATGGAAAGAGCGAAGGTTGAGATATTGTTGAGATTTTGTTGAGTTTTGGTTGTATTCCAATGCTCACAGGGGGAAGATAAGCAAGGCTGGCTCTGCGTTCTCCCATCCCCTTATCATTAAAGAAGAGCCAAGCTATGTGCCTTCCAATCTGATGCTGGGTCCACTTCTTCAATCCCCCGGATAAGATAATCTGTGCAGGTAGCTATCCCG
>SOIA01000097.1 GCA_004378665.1 Candidatus Aminicenantota bacterium | reverse complement strand
GGAGGCAAAAAAGTGGCGGTCATTTCTCTCCAAGAGATGAAGAGGAAAATTCAAGATTTCCCGAAAAAGAACCTGATCCCTCTGCCGACCCCCCTGCAAAAATTGGAAAATCTATCCAGAGCTCTCGGGGGGCCGGACATTTACATCAAGCGGGATGACCTGACAGGTCTGGCCTTTGGAGGCAACAAGTCGCGCAAGCTGGAGTTCATCATCCAGGATGCTCTGGATAAGAATGCGGATGTGATCATCACCTGGGCGGCTGTGCAGTCCAACTGGTGTCTCCAGACAGCGGCGGTGGCCCGGAAATTCGGGATAAAGCCCATTCTGGTTCTGTTCAAAATGTACGAGCTTCCTGAAGAATACGACGGAAACCTCCTTCTGGATTTTATCCTTGATGCGGATATCCGGATCAAAGAGGCCGAAGCCGGGAAAGCCTTGAAAATGGATGATGTCCTGGATGTTATCGAGGAAGTCGAGTACGGGGTCAAAGAGCGGGGCCATACGCCTTATATCGCACCCATCGGGGGTTCGATGGTGGGCGGCTCGATGGATAAACCTTTGGGAGCCGTCAGTTATGTCGATGCTTTTGTAGAGGTGCTGGAACAGAGTGAGGAATTGGGATTTGAGATCAATGCCATCCTTCATGCGACAGGTTCAGGGAGTACACAGGCGGGATTGGCTGTGGGTGCAAAGGCTTTGAAGGAGGACGTCAAAGTGCTGGGCATCAGTGTTTTAGATGATAAAGAGTCATTCGGGAGGGATGTGTTGGATATCGCGCAGGACACAGTCAGGGCTCTGAAAGCAGAGATCGAGATGGAAAAGGAAGATATCATTATTTTTGACGAATACATAAAAGAAGGATACGGAGTTTTAAATAAGGACGTGGCTGAAGCTGTCCGGTTCATGTCAGAAAAAGAAGGGATTTTCCTCGACCCTGTCTATACAGGGAAAGCCATGGCTGGCCTGATGGACCTTGTGAAAAAGGATTTCTTCAAGAAAGAAGACAATGTCATTTTTCTTCATACAGGAGGAACACCGGCTCTTTTTCCGAATAAACACAAATTGGTCGATTTCCTGAAAACGTAAGGTTATTCGTTTTCACAGTGGAGGCTTGCAGAATCAATCTGAGGAATGGTTTTTGATCGTGTGCTTTCATTCATCATTCCGAAGAAAGAGCTGGATGTGTAGAATAATCATGAGGTGGTGATCATGAAACTGAATAGACCGACATTCCAGGACGTCCTGGAAGCAAAGAGCTTGATCAAGGAGTATCTTCCGCGGACTCCCTTGTATTCGTACCCGCAGGTAAACCAGCTTTTAGATGCGAAAGTCTTCATCAAGCATGAGAACTTTTTACCCACGGGGGCTTTCAAGGCCAGAGGGGGTATCAACCTGATCCACAGCTTGAGCCGTGAACAGAAGGAAAGGGGAGTGATGACCGCTTCCACCGGAAACCATGCGCTTTCCATTGCCTATGCGTCCAGCCTTTTTGGAGTTCCGGCGACGATCGTGATGCCTGAGAAATCCAATCCGCTCAAAGTCAAAGCGATAAAGGCCCTCGGGGCAAACATCGTTTTTTTCGGTCGTATCTTTGAAGAATCCAAGGAATACGCTGAAAAAATTGCCGGGGAGCGTCGGGCGCGGTTCATTCATCCCGGCAACGAACCCGCTCTGGTCGCAGGAGTGGCCACGTATGCCCTCGAAGTCTTCGAAGAGTGTCCATCCTTGGATGTGATTATCGTTCCTGTGGGCGGAGGAAGCGGCGCTTCGGGATGCTGCCTGGTCAAGGAAGCAGTGAGCCCGAATACCCAGGTCATTGCTGTCCAGGCGGAGAAAGCCCCTGGGGCCTATCTTTCCTGGAAGAATAAAAAGATTGTCACAGATAAAATGGAAACTGCTGCTGAAGGATTAGCGACTAAGATGGGATATGAGTTGACCCAGGAAATCCTGCAGGATTTTCTGTCGGATTTTATACTGGTATCAGAGGAAGAGATGGTCCAGGCCATCCTTCTCTATTTGGAGCTGATCAGGAATTTGTCCGAGGAGGCCGGATCTTCTCCATTGGCGGCGGCTCTCAAGATTAAAGACAGGCTGAAGGGAAAAAAGGTGGCGCTCATCCTCACAGGCAGCAACATCTCCATGGAGAGATTGACGCATATTCTAGGGGTCGCGTCTTATTGAGACGCGACCCCAATCCTTGCTCGCTTCCAGATGACTTGTTTTACCTTTTGTCCGAACTTTTCAGGTATTTGAGGAATTCGGCGTCTGTGGAGAGCAGCATCCATGTCTCTTTATCCATGCTGGAGATGTATGTCTCCAGAGTCTTCATGAACTGGTAGAATTCCGGGTCGAGATTGTAAGCCGAGGCATAAATCCGGATGGCTTCCGCATCTGCTTCTCCCTTGATTTCCTGGGCCCGTCGGTAAGCTCCGGATTGGATCCTTTTCAGCTCGCGCTCTTTTTCGCCTCTGATTTTAGCGCTTTCACCGTCTCCCTCTGAGCGGTATTTCGCAGCGATTTGCTTCCTTTCAGAGATCATGCGGTCAAACACCTTCCTCTGAACTTCCTGCACATAATTGAGCCTCTTTATCCTGACATCTCGAAGCTCTATCCCGAGGTCAGCTGCTTTCAAAGAAGATTCTTCAAGAATGATCTGAGCGATTTTTTCCCTGCCTGTTGTAATTTCAGTCACAACATAGGAAATATCAGCCATCGCGGTCTCTTCGGACTCTTCGAATTCACGGTTCGTGGAGCGGACAATCTCGATCAAATCATAACTCGCGATCGCATTTCGTGTTTCCCCATCGATAATATCATCGATTCTTGAATGAGCTCCTCGTTCGTCCCTCAATCTCTGAAAATATACCAGGGGATCGCTGATCCTCCAGCGGGCATAGGTGTCCACCCATAGGTATTTTTTATCTTTGGTTGGAATCTCGTTAGCATCTCCGTCCCATTCCAGCCAGCGCTTCTCGAAGCGATTGGCTTTTTGGATGAAAGGAATCTTCATGTGCAATCCTGGATCGGTGATGGCATCTCCTTTGGGTTCTCCGAACTGAGTGATGATCACCTGGTCATACTCATACACGATGTAGAAAGAATTGAGGAGAACGAGGAGCACGAGGAAAGCGAAAATCCCGAGAACAATATTGACAGTAGGCTTGTTCATTTCTTCACCTCCTCTGTCAGGTTCAGCAGGGGCAAGAGGTTTTTCAGATTCTCGTCAAAAATGATCTTTTTGCTGATCTTGGGAAGAATTTGATTGATGGTTTCGAGGTAAAGCCGTTTTCTGGTGACAAGAGGAGCCCGAGCATATTCCCTGTAAATGTTTTTGAATCGGTTGGCATCTCCTTGGGCTCTGTTGATCCGCTCCATCGCGTATCCTTCAGAAGCACTTATCATCTGTTCAGCCTCTCCTTTCGCTTTGGGGATTTCCTGGTTGTATTCGGCTCTGGCATCGTTGATTTTTCTCTCTTTTTCCTGAAGGGATTCGTTGACTTCGTTGAAGGACGGCTGGACAGGATCAGGAGGATTGACGTCCTGGAGAATGAGCTGGCTGACTTCGATGCCGATTTCATACAGATCGCAAAGCTTCTGGAGTTCTTCTTTGGCTTCGCTGGCAATCCTCGCCCTTCCGATGGTGATGACCTCATCCACTGAGCTGTCTCCGACAACCTTTCTCACAACAGCTTCGTTCATGTAATGAAAAGTGCTGTCCACGTCCCTGATTTTGAACTTGTATTTGTAGGCATCTTTGATCTTGTACTGGACGATCCATTCCACCACGGCCACGTTTAAGTCACCCGTGAGCATCACGGATTCCCTGGCCGATTCGGGAGTGACTCTGTATTCAGTCCGAATTCCTGGCGTTATAGTCCTGAAGCCAAATTCCTTTTTGAGCTGTCTCTGGACAGGGACTTTTTCCAGTGTTTCTACATAGGGAATCTTCATGTGAAGACCGGGTCCTGTGGTCTTGACAAACTTGCCGAACCGGAGGATCAAACCTATCTCTTCTGGCCTGATCTGGTAGAATGAGCTGGCGAGAAGGATAAGAATAATCACTCCTACGACAACGAGTTTGACGACTCCTGGTTTGATTTTGGGGAGTTTAATCTCCAAATTCGGAAAATCGTTACTCATACAAACCTCCTTGAATTGGATTGAATGCGGTTATAATAACACAGCTTTATTCTAATATAAAGAAAATAAAGCCAAGACTCTCAACATTCAACATACTCCTTTTCCATGCAGTTTATTCGACAAAAAATTGGAGTTTGATCCAGAGTGGTGTGATCGTGTCATTGCAAGTACAGAGTGGCGATCTTAGTCTGTGTCATTGCGAATGAGTTAATATGCCCATTGCGAGTACAGAGTAGCCGTCTCAGGCTGTATCATTGCTATCAAGTCAATATGTCATTGCGAGCCTAGCGCGGCAATCTCGTAGGGCAAATGCATGTCTTTTTATCAGGTTGCCTCTGTTATTAGACTGGCAATTTATTAGCAGTTATTCTCTATGAAACAGGGAATCGATCGTTTTCTCAAGATTCGAGACGGTTGCCTGATGAACATTTCTTTTGGTTGGGTCCAGCGTCTCCAGAGCTTTCAATCCGCTTCCTGTGATAACCAGGACAACCGGC
>SOIA01000044.1 GCA_004378665.1 Candidatus Aminicenantota bacterium | reverse complement strand
TTTTCGAGCAGGTCTTTGAGAACCTTCTCATTGATGACTTCAGTGGTATGCTGAGGCAGGCTGCTGTCTTCTTTTTCCAATAATTTGGTGGCTGTTTCAACGATTCCCCGGAGAGCTTCCTGATGTCTGATAATCTCCTGTTTAACAAAAAATTGATCCTTAGGAGATTCGGTCAGTGCCAGTTTTTCGTAAAGCGTCTTCCCCTCTTCCAGGTGACTGTGCATGGCAGTGATAATGCACTCGCTGTCCACTAAGATCTTCCCCTGGTGCTCGTAGTAACACACTTCTCCGCCTTCCTCGGGTTCAGTTTTTTTGATTTTCTCAAGGACTTCAAGAATATCGGAGGCCCGCCTGCCCTTGGGAGGACCGACTTCAGCGGCAACCTCTCCTGGTACCATCTCTGCTTCTGGCTTCACCTCAACTTGAGGCTCCACTTCGACCTCTGGCTGAGCTTCGGTCTTGATTGTCTCTTCTGCCTTTTCTTCAGGAGCTGGGGCCTCAACCGTCTCTCTCTCATGTATGTCAGGAGTTTTTTCCTCTTCAGGTGCCGCTGCTGGAATTTCTTCGGGTTTTTCTTCAGGTTTCTCTGCAGGTTCCTCTCCAGGCGCTGGCTTATCCTGCCAATGTTTCTTCCATCTCCCTGAAAACATGGTCTGCATTGTATCGCTCTCCTCGACCTCCCCGACTTCCTTTTCCTCGGGAATGGGTTTCTCCTCTAAAGGCGCTTCCGGTTCCTTCTCAACAGGGGGGGCTTCTTCAACGGGCTTTTCCACCTCAACCTCAGGGACTTTCTCCTCTTCTGGCAGAGGCTTTTCTTCTATCGAAATTTCCGGTTCCTTCTCCAAAGCAGGAGCTTCGAAGGCCTCTTTTTCCTCAATCTCGGACGCTTTTTCGACTTCCTCAACAGGTTCCTCTCCGATGGCCACTTCGATTTCTTCCTCAGACGGAGGAGCTTCTGCGGGTTCCGCTTTCTCTTCCTTCTCAAAACTTACGTCTGCCTCGGGAGCAGGCTCTTCAACCTTTTCTTCCACTTCGATTTCTTCCGCCGCTTCTTCTTTCGTGGGCTCGACCTCCTCGGGGGCTCCTAACATTTCTTTGATCTTCTTCACCTTCTCCAGCTCTTTTGTAAAATCTACTCCTGATTCTGCGCCTTCGGCCTCTGGGACTTCCTCTTCCGGGGCTGCTGGTTCCGGGGCGGCCTCTTCTGGGATTTCCACCTCAGGAGTTACTTCTTCAATCTCAAGAATCTCTCCAGCCTCTTTTTTCTCTTCCTCGAAGACTTCCGGCTGGGCTCCTTCAGCTTTCTGGCTCAGCGTTTTAACTTCCTCGATTTCCGTGCGAATTTTCTCTACAAGCGACTCTAATTCCTTCTGGAGCTGAACTGCCCTGTTGAGGTGTTCTTCTATCTCCTTTTTTATTTCATCGTTTGCCATCGCAGTTCTCCTTTGCTTTTGGTAATATTTTATATGCGACTAAGGAAGCTGTCAAGTGGAACTTCCCCTGTGTAAGGTATAAAGAATATGGAACTTAACATGACTTCCATAAACATAATCCCATACACGAATAGAAAATTCAATCCTCTTTAAAGACGATTTTTGCGATGATTCTTCCTGCTTGCGCAAAGTACTCGGATGGGTTCTCTGGAACAATTCCTTCTCTTCTGTTGTTAAGCTGCGGCTGAGATCACGACTTTCTTGCTGATGCAACTCTATCTGCTCCTGCCAAGTCTTTATGGAATTTCACTTCCTGCCAGGCAGTGGAAGAGCTAAATATTGATTGGACCTCATCTCTTTGCCTGTCTCCGAGTTCGACAAGGAGAAACCCGCCTGGCTTTAAATAATCAGGGGCTCCCTGTATCAACGGTCTGATGATCTCCAGGCCAGTCTCTCCGGCCACCAATGCGTCTTTGGGTTCATAATCTCGTATTTCCCTGCTGAGCTTCCTCCATTCTCCCTCAGAAACATACGGAGGATTCGAGACGATAAAGTCGCATTTCTCCTCTAACCGAAGCTTATCCAGAGGTGAATACATGCGTCCGGAGGCAAAGGTGATACTGGAAATTTTCTGGTTTGAAACATTCCATTTCGCCAATCTCAGGGCTTTCTGTGAAATATCTGTGGCATAGATCCGCCTCCTTGGGAGTTCGCTGGCGAGAGATACGGCTATGTTCCCACACCCCGTCCCCACGTCCACGATGATCTCATCTTCTCCTGCCGAATGCTCCAATACTTTTTCCACGAGCAATTCTGTCTCAGGACGCGGAATCAACACTCCCGGGGAAACCCTGAATGGAATCGACCAGAATTCCTTGACTCCTGTAAGATACGGGAGAGGTATTCCTGCCAAACGTTTTGAAATCAATTGGTTAAAACACTTTTCACGCTCTCTGGGCACGCTTTGATCAAGAGAAGTCAACAGCTTTTCTTCGGTAATAGAAAGGCACTTGAGCAGCAAAAGCTTGGCTTCAAGAGAGGGATGGGGGAGATCTTTTAACAGAGATTTTCCTTTCTGGATGAGTTCTCGGATTGTACTCAACGAAAGCTCGATTTACTCGGAGAAGCTGGCTCTTTCCTCCATCATTTTCGACTGAAAATGGAGTGTTAAAGCGCTGACGATTTCATCTATGTTGCCATCGAGCACAGATTCCAATTTATGGAGTGATAGATTCAGACGATGGTCGGTGACTCTGGATTGGGGGAAGTTATAGGTTCTTATCTTTTCGCTCCTCTCGCCTGTTCCCACTTGAGACTTCCTGTCCTTAGCGATCTTTTCATGCTGCTCTCTCTGAGCAAGATTCAGAAGGCGCGAACGCAGAATCCGCAGAGCTTTATCCTTGTTGCGGTGCTGGGATTTCTCATCCTGGCAGGACACGACAAGCCCTGATGGCTTGTGAGTTACTCGAATAGCCGTGTAATTCCGATTCACGCTCTGTCCACCTGGCCCAGAAGCGCCAAACGCCTCGATTTTCAAATCCTTCGGGTCCAGTCCCACGTCCACCTCATCCGCTTCAGGGAGGACTGCCACTGTGACCGTGGAAGTATGGATTCTCCCACTGGCTTCAGTTTGAGGAACCCGCTGAACTCGATGAACTCCGCTCTCGTACTTGAAATGCGAATAGACTTTCTCTCCCCGGATGTTGACAATAATCTCTTTAAAGCCCCCGATAGGAGAGTGACTGGTGTTGAGAACCTCTATTTTCCATCCTTTCTTTTCCGCATACCGCGAATACATCCGGGATAGATCCTGAGCAAAAAGGGAGGCTTCATCCCCTCCTGCACCGGCTCTGATCTCGAGCAAAACATTCTTTTCGTCATTCGGGTCCTTCGGAAGCAGCATTATCTTAAGCTCTTCCTCAATCTGCCCGTGTCTTTCCTGCAGCATTTTCAGTTCTTCCTCGGCGAGTGTCTTGAGTTCTGATTCTGAGTCAGGATCAGCCAGGATTTCCTCTGATTCCTTGATATCCTTCGTGATTTTTTCGTAGGTTTCGTACTTTTTGACCAGAGGCTCTAAATTTGAGCGCTCTTTCGCGATTTTCTTGATTTTTTGAGGGTCGGAAACTAAGGCGGGATCAGATAGAGACAGAGTGAGTTGGCGGTATTTTTCCTTGATATCTTCGAGCTCTTGAAGCATCTCGGTTATTTTTTGGACTTAAGAAGATCGCCATATTTCTTCTTGAATTTTTCAACCCGTCCGGCACTATCGACGAATTTCTGTTTACCGGTAAAGAACGGATGACACTTGGAGCAGATTTCCACCCGGATGTCTTTCTTGGTCGATCGCGTGGTGAACGTATTGCCGCATGCGCAGGCGACAGTGCACTCCACGTATTCAGGATGAATATCTTTTTTCATTTCTGTCCTCTCCTTGTTCAAGGTGGAATTATACCAAAGTTAAGCGCAGCGAGTAAAGAAGAAATAGGGGTCAGGGCAACACTAAAGCCTGACCCCATTCATCTTTTTTTTATAACAATCCCAATCGATCCGAAAATTCAGACGTTCCTGAGATTTCTTGACCATCTCCCGGTATTCTTTTGAATTAAAATAACTCTTCAACGCTTTAGTCAAGGGATAGACCTCTTCCTCTGCTTTCCACTCATACACTTTTCCCTTGCTGTCCTGCAAACAATTGAGATGAACAATCCATGCCAGTTGTTTGAATGGCACATCGGGAAAAGACCTCCGGATGGCCTGGACTTCTCCTGCCTTCCCAGGATTGATGAAATAGAAATAACGAGAAAATAACAGAGCATTGTGGAAATAAGCCGGATAGGCCAGAAGTCCGTCTTTATGTGTGATCCGGGCCAGGTGAATGAAAATATCCGCGACCTTCTTTCCCAGGGAAAGGCCTGGATGGTTCTGTCCGGGCAGAGGGGACTTCTCATCCGTGAAGCTCAGAAGAGGATTTTGAAGAGTCAGCCACTCCAGGATGAGAAAATTGCACTCGGATTTGGGTAAATCCTGGGACAGTTTCTCTTTCGGGAGATATATTCCTTCCTTGATCTTTAAATCGACAATCATATTTTCGGGTTTCTTCTCCCTGTAGAAGATCCGGAATCTCTGCAGGGGGTATTCGGAAGAATCCAAGTCAAACTCAAAAGGCCACAATTTTCTTTTTCGGGCGTCTTTGAAAAAGTTTTTCTTCTTCAAGATC
>SOIA01000157.1 GCA_004378665.1 Candidatus Aminicenantota bacterium | reverse complement strand
AGGGATGATGATTCTGTTTACGTTCTGATTGATGCTGTTCACGAGAGAAATTTCTTTTATTATTTCGCAACAAACCTGAACGGCATCCAGCTGGATGGGAGAGTCAGCCTGGATGGTCGGATCGCCGACACCGCGTGGGATGGAGCCTGGACGCGTGCGGTTCAGAAAACGGATTTTGGATGGAGTGTAGAGTTCGCTATCGACCTCACCATCTTGGGGTATGAAGTTAAAAAAGATAAAGCCATGGGGATCAGTCTGTCCAGGATTGTGCCCCGAATGCTGGAAACAAGCTTTTGGGCAGGCGCACTCGATCCCGCTTTCCAGATCTCCCAGCTTGGACAGCTTGAGACTGTGGATCTTGCCAGAGCAGAAAGGAAGGCCAAAATATCGCCTCATGTGATTATGTCATACGAGCAGGGAAAGGATGCAGAATATGGAGCGGGCCTTGATTTTCGTTATGATTTCAGTCAGAAGGCCTTCGGACGCATATCCATCTACCCTGACTTTGCCACTGTCGAAGCGGATGAGGAAGTGATCAATCTCACGCGTTATGAGCTCTTTATCCCGGAAAAGAGAGAATTCTTCCTTGAAGGGTCCAGTGTTTATGATCAGGATATCAGACTTTTTTATTCCAAGAGAATTCACGATATTTATGGGGGTGTCAAACTCTACGGGAGGTCAGGGGCATTTGAGTTTTCAGGAATGAGTGTCCAGGCTCAGGAAGATGTGCTGACAAATCAAGATCCCGCGAATTTTTCGGCAGTCCGTTTCAGGACTGACTTCCTGAAATCTTCATACATCGGTATTCTGGCATCAAATAAATCCATCAACGGAAAAAACATCGGGGCCGCTGGAGTGGATACTCTCATCCATTTCACGAAAACGTTCAGCATAGCCGGCCAGTATGCTTACAGCTATGGAATCTCTGAGGAGCGAAATATCGGCTTTTTCGTCCGTCCGAGCTATCAATCCAAGACCATTCGCTTTCATATCGGATATTTTCATTTAGAGGAGAATTTCGGGAACAATGTGAATGAAGTCGGATTTGTCCAGGACGATAACCGGAGGGAACTGGATTCCCGGTTAGGGATCACGTTTTTGAGAGGTAAAGGAAACCTGGCAGAGTTTAAATACGATTCCAATTACAACGCTTTCTGGGGGATGGACAAGGAGTTGCGGAGCTGGCAGGTCGATCAAGGTCTGATTGTCGAGTTCAAGAGTAAATTCGCGCTTTCAGTTGTTCATACCCAGGAATTTAAAGCCCAGGATGACCTTCTCTATGAAACGGATTTCAGGAATCATCAAACAACTCTGGGAGTGATCTTAAACGCCAAGGAGTGGGAAAGTGCTTTCCTAGGGGTCACCATGGGGAAAAATTTTGGCTTGAATTTCAACATGCTGGAAGTGAGAAAAAATTTACATGTGACGCAGACATTGGACATAGAGTTGATGTTGGCTCGAACCTATTTCACATACGGACGTTCCGGCAGGAATGATTTTCTGCATTCCCTCAAGGCCATAAATTATTTTAACGAGAAACTTTTTGTGAAGCTTTTCTATCAGGTTCATTCCCAGCTAGATAAATTTAATATGGAACTTCTCATCAATTATCATTTTTTGCCGCCTTCGGGATACGCCCAACTGGTCTATCAATTGGGCCGAGCCAGGTTCGGAGAGAGCTATGGACCCGGGAATACGCTTTTCCTGAAGGTTGGCTATACGTTTTAAAAAGAGTAAAAGGGGTAAAATTAAAGATTCATGAAAGTCGAACGTATCAGAGATTATAAAAAATTTAAAAAGATTCGAGACGTATGGAATCAGGCTCTTTTTTCATCAGACCAAAACAATCCATTTTTAACTCATGAATGGTTATCTACCTGGTGGGAGTGTTTTTCCCAGGGCAGTTCTCTGGATGTGCTTCTTTTTAAAGACGAGGTGGGGAACGTCTTAGGGATGGCTCCTATCATGGTTCAGGAAAATATTCTCCGGTTTATTGCCAGCCAGGAAGTCAGCGATTACTGTGATGTTGTGGCCGAAAAAGGACGCGAGCAAGAGCTGTATCAGTGCTTGTGGGATTATTTTGGTACGATTCATCCCGAAGTTGACAGGATCGATCTGATGAACATAAGGTCTTCTTCACCTACGTTGGATTTTTTGCCTCGCCTGGCTTCAGAGAACAACTACTCCTGTTCATGCACGGAGTTTGAAGTTGCTCTTGTGCTCGAGCTTCCATCCTCTTATCAGGATTACCAGGAAGGCTTGAGCAAGAAAAAACGTCACGAGCTGCGCCGCAAATTGAAGAGGATGGGATCCCTTGAAGGAATCCGCGTGGAGAAAATCACAGAGGCTCAGGATTTGGAATCCTGTATTGATCAGTTTATTGCTCTTCATAAACAGGGCAGCTCGTCCAAATCCAAATTTTGGGAGGAACCAAATATGGTCGAGTTCTTTCATCAAATGGCCCATCGATTTTCTCACCGGAAATGGATCGAGCTGAACGTCTGTTTGTACAAAGACAGGATCCTGGCCGCTCTAATCAGTTTTAATTATTCTGACCGTGTTTATTTCTACAATGTGGCCTTTGACAGGAACTTTGCCTGGTACAGCCCTGGAATATATCTTTTCAATCACTGCATCCAGGAAGCGATTTCAAACGGAAAAAAAGTCGCTGATTTCTTGCGGGGTAGAGAGGAATACAAGTATTATTTCGGTGCCGAAGATAGTAAAATATTCCGTCTGGTTTTGATCCCAGAGAAGAGCCGAACATGAATATCTGTGCTGTCAGTTTTCACTGCTGTCCCTTCTCTCTTTTAGGGGGAGACGGCACTGGAGGGATGAATGTCTATTTGAGAGAGCTTTGCTCTGTCGCTGAGGATTTTCCTGGCACACGGATAGATATTTTTACACGGATCCAGAATCCCAAATTCAGGGGAATCAGACATTTTTCTCCTCATGCACGGGTCATCCATTTGAAAGGCGGTCCTGAGCGCCCGGTGGATCGAACGGAACTCTATGAGTATCTTCCTGAATTCAAGAGGAATATGGAGTCCTTCATTGCTCAGAATAAGGAAGACTATGATGTGGTTTACACGCATTACTGGCTGTCCGGGCTTGTGGGGGAAAGAGTGAGGGAGACATTCAATCTGCCTCTCGTTCATATCTATCACACACTGGCGTTCATAAAGAGAAAAGTACTGGAATCGGAAAACAGAGAACATTCCAACCGGCTGAGGAGCGAGGAACACCTTGCCCGTGTTTCGGACGCGATAATTTCTTCTTCCCGGCATGAAATGCGGAATTTGATCGATGAGTATGGTATCTCGCCCTCGAAAATAAAGCTGATCTATCCTGGGGTGAACCCGACACTTTTCTTTCCTGTCGTGAACGGGAAAACTCCCCGGGATATTCAGCGCAAAAAAGGGGAGAAGATAGTTCTTTTTGTCGGGCGGATAGACCCGGTTAAAGGATTGATGACTGTGATCGATGCGTTGTCTGTGTTGAGGAAGGAAGAAACGTCTCTGTACGATCAGCTGAAGCTCTTCATTGTCGGAGGAGGGAGGAAGGATAAAGACTTTCCCCAGAATCAAGAATACATTCGTCTCGCAGAATCGATCCGAAAGAAAAAACTTGCGGAGAAGGTGATTTTTCTCGGGTCAAAAAAGCAAAGCCAGCTGAGAAGATACTATTCTGCCGCAGATGCCCTCGTCGTTCCCTCTTTGTATGAGTCGTTTGGCCTTGTGGCTATGGAGGCCCTTGCCTGTGGGATACCTGTGATTGCATCAAGGATCGGTGAGTTAGAGTCTATCGTGCGGGAAGGAAAAAACGGCTTGTCTTTTTGTCCGGAAGATCCTGCATCATTGGCGGACAGCTTGAAGCGTTTCTTTTCCGTTCAGGATAGTTTTTGGAAAAAGGAAAGAATTCGCGGGGATGTTCTGAATAATTTTTCATGGGGAAAAACGGCCACAGAGACGTATTCCTTTCTTGAAAAGGTCGCAGGAAAGCGAGCCCCTCTCACCACCATATCTCAGCGCGGTGGAATCCCTCGGCAAGTTTAAACTTCTCTCCCTCAGCCATATCTTTGGCCCGCTCACACAGCCACTTTTCCATCTCTGAGGAGAAGGATTCCTTGATCTGACTCTTATGGCAGCGCAGAGCCTTGAGCTTTATATCGAATGTCTCGGTAATGTCAGAGCGGTGATTGATATTATCAGAAGCCCAGAACCAGATCTCTTTGACCTTATGTGGCTGGAGATCCTCTTCCAGGAGGTCCGGATAGGCCCAGATGTCTCGTGCGTATGGAAAGACAGCATCCAGGGTGACCTGGCCAGCGACGCGGTGGTCTCTGTGCCAGACATAGCGGCGGTAAGGGTCTGCGGTGACTACGATTTCCGGCCTGTATGATCGGATCAACCGGACGATCTGTTTCCGGAAATCAGGAGTGTCTTCCAGAGTCTGGTCAGGATACCTGAGGAAAATGACTTCCTTAACGCCCAATAGCTTGGCCGCTGCGAGCTGCTCTTTTTCTCTGGTCTTGGCCAGTTCCTCCGGTTTGATGTGGATATCGTCAGTTCCTTTATCACCGTTGGTGCAGACAACGTAGACGACAGTCTTTCCCTGGCGAACCCAATGAACCACGGTTCCTGCGACGCCAAATTCAGC
>SOIA01000080.1 GCA_004378665.1 Candidatus Aminicenantota bacterium | reverse complement strand
TGGCGGAGGGAGAGGGATTCGAACCCCCGTCCCGGTTGCCCGGGAAGCGATTTTCAAGACCGCCGCCTTAAACCACTCGGCCATCCCTCCGGAGATGCGAATATTTTCTCTGAATAACCTTTTGTTCACAAATTATCGACCACGCAATCAGTCTATTTTCTCCAGGCCGTCCATATAAGACCGCAAGGCTTCTGGGATCGTGACCGTGCCGTCCTTGTTCTGGCAGCTTTCCAGTATGGCCCCCACCGTCCTCCCCAGAGCCACGCCTGAGCCGTTCAGCGTGTGAACAAATTCTGTCTTGGATTTCCCCTCTCTTTTAAACCGAATGTTGGCTCTTCTCGCTTGAAAATCCTCACAGTTGGTGCAAGATGAGATTTCCATGTATTTTTTCTGGTAGGGCATCCAGAGCTCAAGGTCATAGGTTTTGGCACCTGAAAAACCCAAATCCGCGGTACAGAGCACAACAACACGGTAATGCAATCCGAGTCTTTTCAAGACCTCTTCAGCATCCAGGGTCATTTTTTCGAGTTCTTCATAGGACTTCTCGGGCAAGGTAAAACTCATCAATTCGACCTTGTTGAATTGATGCTGGCGGATCAGCCCTCTTATATCCTTCCCGTAGGAGCCGGCTTCCCGCCTGAAGCACGGCGTGTACGCCACATACCTCTTGGGAAGGGATTCAGCCCTGAGGATCTCATCCTGGTACAGGTTGGTCAGAGGAACCTCTGCCGTGGGGATCATATACCAAGGATAACCCCGCAGTTTGAAGAGGTCGTTCTCAAACTTCGGCAGGTTCCCAGTTCCGATCAAGCTCTTCTCATTCGCGATGAAAGGAGGGATCACCTCCTGGTAGTCCTTTTCCCCCGTATGGAGATCCAGCATAAAATTGATCAGTGCTCTCTCCAATTTTGCGCCGGCCCCAAAATAGACAACGAACCTTGAGCCGGCGATCTTGGCCGCTTTCTCAAAATCAAGGATTCCGAGCTCTTTCCCGATTTCCCAATGAGCTTTGATCGGAAAAGAAAATTTCGGCGTTTTTCCGAATTTCCGCACTTCGACATTTTGTTCTGAGCTCTGGCCTTCCGGAACAGAGTCATGAGGAACATTGGGAATCGCCAGCAGAACCTTCCTTATCTCCTCCTCAATCTCTTTCAACTTCTCTTCTAAACTTTTTATCTCATCAGAGACTTTTTTCATCTTCGAGATGATCGAGGAGGCATCCTTCCCTTCTCTCTTCATCTGGGCAACGCGCTGGGAAGCTTTATTGCGCTCAAAACGCAGATTCTCGGTTTTCGTCAGGTGATTTTTCTTTGCCTGGGAGAGCTTTTTGAAGTCGTTGAGGCTGATATCCAGCCCTCGGGCCTTTGTCTTTTTTATGATAACCTCAGCGTTTTCTAATACATATTTCGGGTCTAACATGCCGCAGATTATAGCACAAGTCATATAAATTTAAAATTCCTTGGATGTATGGGGTCAGGTCTCATTTACAGATTAGGGAATTGACTCAGGAGAAGGTTTAAAATATAGTGGTACAAATGAACGAGAAGAAAGAACGAATAGGATACATCCAGGTCTACACTGGAAACGGGAAGGGAAAAACTACAGCTGCACTGGGGCTTGCTCTCCGGGCAGCCGGACATAAACAGAAAGTCTACATCGGACAATTCCTCAAAGGCCAATTGTACGGAGAGCTTCTCTCCGCAAAAAGTCTTTCTCCATACATCACCATCGAGCAATTCGGCCGCAAGGGTTTCATCCATGTGACAAAAGACCCGGATGAAGAGGACATCCAAAAAGCCAGGAGAGGATTGAAGAAATGCCGGGAGGCTATGCTTTCATCAAAATACCGGATCATCATCCTGGACGAGATCAATGTGGCCGTCTACTTCAACCTTTTATCGGAAAAGGAAATCCTTTCTTTATTGAGCGAAAAGCCTGAAGGTGTAGAGGTCATCCTGACTGGACGATACGCCCCGCCCTCCTTCCTGAAAAAAGCGGACCTTGTCACCGAAATGAAAGAAAAAAAGCATTATTACAAGAAGGGTGTGAAAGCAAGAAAAGGGATCGAAAAATAAGAGAAAATTCTCAAGGAGCCATAATAGTGGAACGCGAAAAGTTTGAGAAGCTCGTCGAAGAGGCTCTGACTGAACTCCCAGAAAATTTTAAGGATCGCCTGCATAATATCACGGTCATCGTCGAGGAGAAGCCTTCGAGAGAAATCTACGATCGATTGGGGGGGTCACCCTTCAAGCTGATCTTGGGGCATTACCATGGCGTGCCGTACAAGCACCGAGGGCCCTTTTACGGAAACGTGGCTCCTGATGTGATAACCATCTATCAAAAGTCTATAGAAAAGATCTGTTTCACAGAAGAAGAAATAAAACAGAAAGTCAAAGAGGTGGTTATTCACGAAATCGCACATTATTTCGGGTTCGATGATGACGAGTTGAAGAAGATCGAAAATCAGTAGAAATATTGTGATCGCAATTTTCAACTTTATAGACAAAAGACCTGATTAAGGCTTGGTCGGACTTGAGGAGAGACGAAGATGCACTCTGATTTCAAGGGCGTGTTCGCCGCCTTGACAACTCCTTTTACCGGAGATGAGATCTCGCCCCAAAAATTCAAGGAAAACATACAAAAATATAACAGGATTGACCTTGCAGGCTATGTCATCCTTGGTTCAACAGGAGAAAGCGTCTATCTCTCTGATGATGAATCGGAGAAACTCGTTCAAGCTGCGAAAGAATCAGCTTCTCAAGGAAAAAAAATAATCGTCGGCACTGCCAGAGAGGCCACCAAAGCGACTATCGAATTCACAAACAGGATGGCGGGGCTCGGCATCGACGCGGCCCTGGTCCGGACTCCCAGCTATTTCAAATCCTTGATAGACCGGAAAGCTCTGATGACTCACTATCTCACCATAGCGGAGAAGTCCAAGGTCCCTGTGATCATTTACAATATTCCCCGGTTCACAGGGATTTCTGTGGACTCCGATCTTATGGTCGAACTCTCCAAGCACCACAACATCGCGGGAATCAAGGACAGCTCTGGGAATTTATCGTCCATCGGAGAAGCCATCCCCCACATTTCGCCTCAATTCAACATTCTTCTTGGGGCGGGGGGACTTTTTCTCCAGGGTCTTCTTCTCGGCGCTCAAGGAGGGATTCTCGCCTTAGCTTCGGTTGCACCGGATCACTGCGTCAAGCTTTATAACCTGTTTTTAGAGAAAAAACTCGAGGAAGCTCTCAAGCTCCAGCTTGAACTGATCCCCCTCAATAAGGCCATCATCCAGGTTTACGGCATCCCGGGAATCAAGTACGCGCTCGACTTGCTCGGGTATTCGGGTGGCCCTCCCCGGCTTCCGCTTCTTCCTCTTAATGAAAAGGGTAAAAAGCATTTCAGAGCTCTCCTGAAAGGATTAAAACTCCTGAGAGACTAACTCAAAGGATTTCGATGATGAGAAAAGACAAGCCAGACCACAATTCATCCCACGGAAGACGAACCTTCATGAAGAACTGTATTTTAGGGGCTTTTTCAGCATCCTTGGCCTCAACAAAGCTTCTTTCTGGCAATGAAAAACAAAGTCACCGAGTGAAAAAGGGCCAGATGTATTACCGCCGCCTGGGCAGAACAGATCTCCAGATCTCCGAGATCTCAGTCGGAGGAAGCCCGGTGCCGGAGATGCCGATCCTCCATCAAGCTTATGAAAGAGGAGTCAATTACATAGACACATCCCACACCTATCAGAACGGCAACAGCGAACGTCAAATCGGCCAGCTCCTCAAAGAAGTGGGAAGGGATAAAGTCCACGTGGGAACAAAATTCCATCTCAGACGAAACTGGAGTGAAGAAACCATCATAAGCTCTGTGGAGGGAAGCCTCGGAAGGCTCGACACAGACTATATGGATGTTCTTTTGATTCATGGGGCATCAAACCCGGAACACCTGGATGATGAAAGAGTTCTCAACGCCTTCGAGAAGCTTAAAAAACAGGGGAAATACAGGTTCAACGGCCTTTCCTGCCACTCGAACCACCATGAGGTTGTGAAGAAAGCCGTCGAGTGCGGCTATTATGACATGATCCAGCTCGGATATAACGTCTTCGATATCCAGGAGTCAGAGAAGGAGATTCAAACCTATGAAGACTATCTTGGAGCCGGCGGAATCCGCCGCCTGATCGCACTGGCAAAATCAAATGATGTCGGAATCATTGCCATGAAAACCCTGAAAGTCGGAGGAAAGAGGCAAAACCTTGACAAATATAAAACCGGCACGACTTCGATCTATCAGGCGATGCTCAAGTGGGCTCTGGAAAACAGGGATATCTCCTCAGTCGTCACAGAGATGCTGACGTTTGACCAACTGGAAGAGGACCTGGGAGTGATCGGTAAGCCCCTCACAGAAGGAGAAAGAAAAAACCTCTTCCGCCATGTGGTGGAAAACTCCAAAGACTACTGTCATATGTGCGGCCTCTGTCGGAAGAGCTGTCCCTCCAGGATCGAAACCCCATCCATCCTCCGATTTTTAGCCTATCATGAAGGATACGGTAAAATCGGTTTAGCAAAAGAGGCCTATTCCCGGCTCAAACCAGCACAGACCGCTTCCGCATGCAAAAATTGTGGCGAGTGCGAAAACGCCTGTCCCTACGGAGTGCCTGTAAGGAACAAAATAAGAGAAGCCCATTTTCTCTTGGGTTAGCAGGCCA
>SOIA01000221.1 GCA_004378665.1 Candidatus Aminicenantota bacterium | reverse complement strand
AGGAAGATAAGAATGAATTCTTCAAAGAATTATCAGGCATTCGAACTCGGAAAATGGAAAACGAAGGTTGAAGAGAGACTCAAGCTTTGGGAGGAACAGGGTTTTTCCAGAAGGCTCTGGTCAAAAGACCCCACACTGTGGTTTCCCGAGCCACAACCTGAGATCGCAGATAGGCTGGGCTGGCTGGTTCTCCCAGAAATGATGCGCGACAACCTGGAAATGCTGTCCTCGTTTGCCGAAGAAATCAAGGATGAGGGAATATCTGATGTGGTTCTCCTCGGAATGGGAGGATCGAGCCTGGCACCGGATGTTTTTCAGAAAACTTTCGGGAATGCGCCCGGATACCCTGGGCTGATTGTCCTGGACAGCACGCATCCTGCTGCCGTACGTTCTGTTGAGGACAGAGTAGATTTGCACCATACTCTTTTCCTTGTTTCGAGTAAATCAGGAACTACGCTGGAGACTCTTTCGCTTTTCCGTTATTTCTGGAAAAAGGTCAGCCAAATCATGGATGATCCCGGGAAGCATTTCGTCGCCATCACCGACCCTGGGACGCCTCTTATGAAACTGGCTCAAGAGAGGGGCTTTCGACGGATTTTTGAAGCGAATCCGGACGTGGGTGGCCGTTACTCGGCCTTGACCTACTTCGGGATGGTCCCGGCAGCCCTGATCGGAATGGACATCCACACGCTTCTTGACAGGGCGTGGACAGCGTCCGAAAACTGCGCATCTAGTGTCTCAGAAGAAAAAGCTGCGGGCATCAGGCTTGGAGCATTGCTGGGAGAAATCACCAAGGACCGCGACAAGCTGACGTTTTTCGCCTCAGGATCGCTCAAAAGCTTTCCCGACTGGTTGGAGCAGCTCATCGCAGAGAGCACCGGTAAAGATGGCAAAGGGATACTGCCGGTTGCAGGCGAAACGCTTGTTTCTCCGAGTGAGTACGGCCAGGACAGGATTTTTGTGTTCTTGACTCTTGAAGGGGAAGATGGCGAAGAACTTGAAGAGTGGATGGATGCGCAGAAGCAGGCCGGTCATCCTTGTGTTCGGATTGAACTCAAGGATAAATATGACCTGGGACGTGAGATTTTTTCCTGGGAGATTGCTGTGGCCTCTGCGGGCTCTGTGCTCGGAATACATCCTTTCAACCAGCCCGACGTTCAGCTGGCCAAGGATTTCACCAAGACGGCCATGGAGGAAGTCGGAAAAAAGAAAGAGGAAAGCGATGTGGAGACATGGTCGATCGATGCACTGGAGGCTCTTACCAAGGCCTTGAAGGACTGGCTGGGACAGGCCAAGACAGGAGACTATTTTGCACTCCAGGCCTATCTTCCCCCATCAAAGGAGACAGAGGAAGCTTTGCAGGACATCAGGTTGGAACTTCTCAAACACACTCGGTTAGCCACGACATTGGGATATGGACCTCGTTTTCTCCATTCCACAGGTCAGCTCCATAAAGGAGGCCAGAACAGAGGTCTCTTTCTCCAGATTATAGATGAGCCGGACGTTGATCTGCCCGTCCCTGAGACCGATTACAGCTTTAAGAATTTGATCAAAGCTCAGGCCCTGGGAGATTACAAAGCTCTCAAGCAGAGAGGCCGTCGGGTTCTTCGAGTGAATCTGGGGTCCGATGTCGCCAGCGGACTGAGAACGCTTTATGAATTACTAGGAAGACAAGACTGATAGATGGAGTGATGCATACAGGATATCCATAAGGAGGGTTCACAAATGGAATTAGGAATGATCGGACTCGGACGAATGGGAGCCAATATGATCGAGCGGCTTTTGAAGGGAGGCCATCGAGTGGTGGGTTATGCTCGACGGCCGGAAAGCGTTAACCGTGTCGTGGAAAAGGGAGCCGAGGGAGCCAATTCCCTGGAAGAGCTTGTTTCCAAATTAAAGCCTCGTCGGGTCATCTGGCTGATGATCCCGGCCGGTGAGCCGGTGGATAAAACCATTCAAGCGCTCATCCCGATTCTCGACGCTGATGACGTGATTATCGACGGGGGAAATTCTTTCTACAAGGATACGGTGCGCCGGGCCGAGACACTCAAGGATAAAAACATCCATTATGTCGATGCCGGCACAAGCGGGGGAATCTGGGGCCTGACCGAAGGCTACAGCCTGATGGTCGGAGGCGAAAAAAAGATAGTGGAATATCTCCGCACGATCTTTGAAACTCTGGCCCCTGCACCGGATAAGGGATGGGGACATGTGGGACCGAACGGAGCCGGCCATTTTGTGAAGATGGTCCATAACGGGATTGAATACGGCATGATGCAGGCGTATGCCGAGGGCTTTGCACTGATGAAAGGAAAAGAGGAGTTCAGTCTTGACCTTCATCAAGTCGCCGAAGTTTGGCGGTATGGGAGTGTGGTTCGCTCCTGGCTCCTCGATCTGGCTGCAGAAGCCCTGCAGGAGAACCCGGAATTGGAAGGGATCGCACCCCATGTATCTGAGTCCGGAGAAGGCCGGTGGACAGTCCTTGAGGGTGTGGAGCAGAATATGGCGGCCCCGGTGATCACCCTGTCGCTTCTTCAGCGTTTTATTTCACAGGATGAGGAAGGATTTTCCAATAAACTCCTGGCTGTCCTCAGGAATAAATTCGGCGGGCATGATATCAAGCCCGAGCGGGGCTCATGATGGAACAACCCGTGGACCGGCATATCTTTGTCATTTTCGGCGCGACCGGTAATCTGTCCTTTCTTAAACTCCTTCCTGCCCTGTACCGACTGCTCGCTCATGAAAAACAGCAGGACCGATGCCATGTTCTGGGAGTGGGAACAAAGGAACTGAGTGATAAAGACTTCAGAGAGAGAGCCAGAGAAGCGCTGAAAAACGCCGGAATTTCCTCAAAAGATATGAATGAATGGTGTGACACCTGCCTCCACTACCATTCCCTGGGAAAGTCTTCGGATGATTATTCCGGGCTTGCCGAACGGATCAGGTCCCTCGAAAAAGAGTACGATATTCCCGGAAACCGGGTCTTTTACATGGCACTCCCCCCTGCGATTTTTCCGAAAGCGATCACGGGAATAGGGGAGTCCGGGCTGAGCACAAGCGATGGATGGGTTCGGATCGTTATCGAAAAGCCTTTTGGAAGCGACCTGAATTCAGCGAAAGAGCTGAATCATCTGCTCCATCAGTATTTCGATGAATCCCAGGTCTACAGGATCGACCATTATCTCGGTAAAGAGACTGTCCAGAATCTGCTGATTTTCCGGTTTGCCAACACGATTTTTGAATCCCTGTGGAACAGAGACCGGATCGACAATATCCAGATCACCGTGGCCGAGAGCATCGGAATCGGGGAGCGGGCGAGATACTATGACAAAGCCGGAGCTCTCAGGGACATCGTCCAGAATCACCTCACGCAGCTCCTCACCCTGGTTGCCATGGAGGTTCCTGCGGTTTTTACAGCAGATGATATCCGGGACGAAAAAGTCAAGGTCCTCCGGTCGATCCCTCTGATTCGACCGGAAACCGTGGTGTTCGGGCAGTATGAAAAGGGCACCATCGGTGGGAAAAAAGTCAAAGGCTACAGGGAAGAGACAGGAGTGGCAGATGATTCTTCCACCGAGACCTACGTGGCCATGAAAGTCGAGATCGATAACTGGAGGTGGCAGGGCATTCCGTTTTACATCCGGACAGGAAAGCGTCTGAACCGCCGAGTGACTCAGATTGTTGTCACCTTCCGACATGAACCCGTGTGCATATTCCGGCCTTACAGTTCCTGTCAGATCACGTCCAACAGGCTCGTCATCACCCTTCAGCCCGACGAAGGATTTCATCTGTACTTTGACGTGAAAAGGCCCGGAGAACCATTATGGTTGAAAACAGAAAGCCTTCATTTCCATTATAAGGATGCGTTTGGCCCTCTGCCGGAGGCGTATCAGACATTGATCCTGGACATCCTCCAGGGTGACCAGACACTCTTCGTGAGAGCGGATGAAGTCGAAACCTCGTGGAGACTCTTCAATCCTCTTTTGGGGCAAGATTTTCCTGCCCACTCCTATGCGGCTGGCACGATGGGACCCGAGGAGGCTGAGAAGCTTCTAATAAAGGATGGGAAGAAATGGGAGAATCCGTAAAACCAGAAGTTCATTCCTTCAAGACTCTCAGGGATGCGAGTCTGGCATTAGCGGAGAGGATCGTGGAGACAGCCAGGGTCGCTATCGAAGAGCATAGGCAGTACACGATGGCGCTATCTGGAGGAAAAACCCCGGAGCTTCTGTACAGCCTTCTGGCCAGTGAATTTTCAGAAAGGATGGGATGGAATTCTATCCACCTGTTTTGGGGGGACGAGCGCTTCGTTCCTCAAGACCATCCAGACAGCAATTTTCGCATGGCTTATCACGCATGGATTTCTAAGGTGCCGATTCCACGCCAGAATATTCACCGCATTCCTACAGAAACCGAGACTCCTGAAGAAGCGGCTCGATCTTATGAAAAGACCCTGAAAGAGTTTTTTAATCCTCCAGACAATAAATCTATTCCGGCTTTCGATGCGATTCTTCTTGGAGTGGGAACGGATGGCCATACAGCTTCGCTTTTCCCGGGAAGCCGGGTTCTTGGCGAGAAAAGCCGGTGGGTGGTATCCGTGGAAGCTCCTCCATCGGTTTTTCCGAAGAAAAGGATCACTCTGACTCTCCCCCTGATCAACAATTCACGGGAAGTGTTTTTTTTCGCTTTTGGAGATGAGAAGAAGAATGTTCTCAG
>SOIA01000010.1 GCA_004378665.1 Candidatus Aminicenantota bacterium | reverse complement strand
TTATCTCTTTGGAGTTTGCCTTTCCCAGGCCCATCTTGGCTGCGGTCTTGAGGTACTTCGGCTCCCTGTTCTCTTCTTTTAATGAAGGGAGTCCGCTCTCGGCCCTGAGCTTTTCAATGACCTGCCATCCGATGAAATCTGTCGCAACAGGGTCCAGACCAAAGATGAGCGTTTCGTATGTCTTTGCCCAGCGGGCATGGTAGGATGGTCCTCTGTGATACTGGACGACAAGGCAATCCAGGATGCTTAGCCTGTGCTTCCTCTGGACAGGTTCGGTTTCAAAAAGTTCAGCCACAAATGGGTCACAGTTCGAATCATGGTATTTATTCGGATTATGGATGGCGCCGAAGTAATTCTTCATTCCAGCGGTTACTCCGGCCATCCCGTGGTCTTTGAGGATCGCAAGGCTGACGGAAGAAGTGACATGGTTGAGTTGAATCCTTGAGAAACGGCTTCCGATGTTGAGGTGGGAGACCAGATCAGGGTCATACCCGATCCCCTGTGTATCCGTGCCCAGGATTTTCAGGCTGCTGCGGTCCAGGCTCAGGCGGTATCCGGCTTCTCTCAGCTCTCTATTTGTTCTGTCCCAGATGAAGAGATTTCTTTCTGGGATTCCGCTTGTGTTCATTATTTTTGTGAGTGAAAGGGTGACTTCCGGACGAGTCGAGATCTTTTTTCCCCCGATGGCATTGATCTTTATCCCGATCCTGTCACTGCTTTTAAAAATGTGGCGCAATCCCTCTTCAGAGTTTTGTGCGCCGAGTAAAAGCTGGATTCCTCTGGAGTACATTTGGCGGAGTTTTTTCGGATCAATGGCGTTGTCCTGACTTATAACTCCTCTTCCCTTGACGAGAACGACTTTTGACGGCGCCATGGTGACCTGTAACTCCCTTTAATATCATAACAACAATCCGAGAGAGTATGCAATAATCAGTAAAGATAAACTTGTCAAAAGAGGAAATTGAGCTTATAGTGAAAAAGCTGAACATCATGAATGGAGTTTGGAAGATGAAGTATGGCTCGATTAAAATTTGCCTTAAGATTTTCCTTTTTATTATTATGTGTGTCTTTGTTTTGAATGTTAAAGCCGGAATGTTGAGCAAGGAGCAAGAGCCGTCTCTTCTTTCTCTTTTACCCGAGGTAGAAGCCTGGGCGCTCGAAGAGGAACCGCAGAGTTACATTCCTAGGAACCTGTTTGAATACATCAACGGCGCCGCAGAGATCTATCTTGCATATGATTTCAATGAGTTGATCGTTGGTCAGTATGGGAAGGAGAAAGAGACGGATGAAGCGTCATTGAGCGTAGAGATCTATGATATGGGGAACGAAAAGAATTCATTTGGGATTTACAGCGCCGAGCGTTTTTCAGAGAGCGATTTCATTCCCATCGGTAACCAGGGGTACCTTGAGGAAGGGACGCTGAACTTTTTGGTTGGGAGATATTACATCAAGCTTCTCTGTTTTGACTGCGGAGACGAATCGGATGAAGTGCTGAAATCCTTCTCCGGGAAGATTGTCAAAAGAGTCAAGGATAGAGGGCAGCTCCCTCCCGTCCTCAGCTATTTCCCGAAGGACGGGCTTATATCAAACAGTGAAAGGTTCATCCTGCATAATTTTTTGGGGTATAATTTTCTTCATGATGGTTACACAGCGAGCTACAGGATCAAAGACCAGGAGTTCGACTGTTTTATCATCGAGGGGACCGATGAGCAGGATGCGCAGAAGATGTTGAAGCAGTATCTGGAGAAAAAGAGTAATAGTGATATCCAGAAGACTTCGATGGGATACCGGTTGAAAGACAGGTATTACCACAATATCTTCCTGGCCCTGAACGGGAATACCATCTTCGGAGTCATGAAGATCAAGGATGATTTCCAGGACGTGGGGGAAAGATATCTGAGGATGCTGCTCGAATCCTCGAAGAAATAATAAGAAGAAGAATGAATTTCCAGAAATCCTTTTGTCTGACTCCCCGGAGGAAAAATTCAGAGCTCAGTAATTCAAGACGGAATCGCAGGATGGAGTGTTATGATTTTTTATCCTGAATGGATTATAATGAATGTGGCCTAAAAAGGAACTCGTGAAAGAGAGCAGAGTCGTTGCTTACTGCCTTGTGATCATCGTTGTCTTCTTGACAGGGGTGGTCCTGAAGCTGGCCAAGCCTGTTCTTTTCCCCTTCTTCTTGGCCATTTTCCTTTCTTTCCTGCTTTTTCCTGTTCTGGATTTCTTGACACGTTTGAAGATTCCCAAGTTTGTTTCTGTTTTGGTTATAGTCATACTCACTTTTCTTGCGATTTATCTTTTTGGCCTTCTTTTCTATACCAGCGGCAAGGCGTTTGCCTCTGAATTCCCGAAATACGGCCAGAAAATCGGCTCGATTCTCACCGATATTCAAGATCAAATAAGGGTTACGATTCCGGAGTGGGAGCCTGTGAATTGGGTCGAACAGCTCAATATCAACAGGATCGGAGGATTTTTTCTTTCTTCACTCGGCACGTTTTTCGCGTTCATGTCCAATCTTTTTCTGATCTTTATCTTTCTTGTTTTTATCCTGGCGAGCCGGGGAAATCTGAAAAGAAAAATAGGGAATTCATTTGGCAGCCAAAGATCCTCCCAGATAATCGACGTGATGCACAAAATCGACAATCAAATCCAGAAATACTTATCCATAAAGACAGTCATCAGCATTTCCACTGGAGTTATAGCCACCGTTGTTCTGCTGCTCTTCGGCGTTGATTTTGCGATCGTCTTTGGCTTTTTCACGTTTATCCTGAATTACATCCCCAACATCGGTTCCCTAATAGCCACTGCACTGCCAGTCGCTATCGCTGTTTTTCAGTTTGAGACGCTCTGGCCGGCGTTCTGGATCTTGATCATACTCGGTTCAATCCAGATGATTCTGGGAAATTTTATTGAGCCGAGAGTGATGGGGCAAGGACTGGGATTGAGCACTCTCGTGGTCCTCTTTTTCCTGTTTTTCTGGGGATGGTTGTGGGGGCTCGGCGGCATGATCCTGGCCGTTCCCACTGCGGCGATCATCAAGATCGTCTGCCAGAATTTTCCTGCTCTGAACTTTGTGGCTCAGCTGATGAGCAAGGATTAGGACAGGCTAAATCATATCCACAATCATATGATAAAGAGTTAGGTGTCCCTGCCGAATACAGAATCCCGGGAATCGAATAAAAAAAAAGGCCGAAGGCCTTTCGGCCTTCGGCCAGGAATTCTCCTCTCAGTTCAGTCCGGTACTCAGAGTCGGATACCGAGGCTGAATCCGGCGTTGAAATCAGGGAATGAAGCGTTGCCGGTCAGGATATAAGGGCCTTCGCGGAAGATATCATCATACATATAGCCTTCGATGTAGAATCCCTTCTTCATGTTCACGGTGAACCCGAGAGCGATCACCAATGAGGAGGCGGGCTGGGCACTCACCGACTCCCAATCTTCTGTAGCCGGATCCGTGTCCAAATTATATAAAGTCTTTTCTTTATAGGCAGTGTAGGTGATCGAGGCCCTCATCGCGAACCAGTTGAAAAGTTGTTTTTCGCCAAACGCTCTGAGAATCGGATTATAAGAAGTACGAGGATTGTTCTTTTGTGTATCAGTGCCGGTGGCTTCTAAGCTCATCTCATCCTTGGATGTATCGCTCATGAATCCTAACTGGATGCCGTAGTTGTAGCCTTCTCCATGGAACAAAGGCCCGAGCAATAAGAGGAAGCTTTTCTGGAGCCTCTTGTAGGTCGTCCCATCATCCGCAGTCGCTGTATCTGGATCAATGTCTAACGAGCCGCCAAAAGAGAGATAGTACATATTTGCGACCAGAGCGGTGTTTTCGTTCAAGAGGTAGTCTGCTTTCAGGTTGAGATCTTTATCCGAGGCCGAAAAGGAGGCCTCTTCTCCGTCTGCCGTTGAGCCAGTCGCGATCACGTATTCATACTTATACTTGGGATTTCCGATACCGAAATCCAGGTTCAGGTTGACTTTTTCCTTCCATGTGTATCCGACACCGGCCCGGAACGAAGAGGTTGAGATTTTCTTTGTGAAGGAGTCGTCTCTCTCGGTGGAGATGGACTGAGGATCATTGATTCTATTCCCGGATACATCTCGACCTACTTGGTTGAAGCCCAAACCGACCCTCAAGTTATCTCCCAGAGGAAGAGCGTAATACAGGCCGAAGGACCTCATCCCGTTGAGGTTGGTCACGTTGACCCCGTCGACTCCGACATTGGTTTGGCCGCAAATTGGCGAGACCAGTCCGTTGAGATCGTTGATGTCCTGGCCAGGACCAGACCAGATGTTGTCTCTGTAGCTGCCGTAGCGTTTGCCGATTTGAAAACCGAACACTCCCGGTAAGCCGAAGGGCTCCAACTTGGCAAACCCGAAACCGCTGTAAGTTCCAGTCGGAGAATCATAGTCCAGATTCACAAGGGCAGGATAGTCCAGCATATAGACGGGATTGAGCAGAGCATCAACAGAGGTGATCACCATCCCTATTGGCATGAACTCATGATAGATCGTGCCGGTCAGGACTATCTTTCTGGAATCCGAGGCCTGCATGTTGACGACCAGAAACAGGAATAGAATTCCAACCACAATAATCTGTTTCATTCGTTTCATCGTAAATAACCTCCTAAAATTTTATTCAGGTCAACTTTCCCTTTGCGTCTTCCTTTTATGGCACAGCTCTTTACAGGGGTCAATCGCCTTTAGAGGTGAATCAAAAGGTGATATTGTGACATCG
>SOIA01000234.1 GCA_004378665.1 Candidatus Aminicenantota bacterium | reverse complement strand
AAAAACACTTCCGATTCCGAATTCTGTAAAAAGTGTGCCACTCCTCTGCCTGAATCCAAAGATAGTGGCATCACAGATACAATGGAAGCTCCCAAGGAAGAGCTAACCCGCGGAACCACTTTGGCCGACAGGTACGAAATCATCGAGGAATTGGGCAGAGGCGGGATGGGAAGAGTCTATAGAGTTGAGGATTTGAAGCTAAAACAAGAAATCGCACTCAAGCTCATAAAGCCTGAGATTGTTCTTGATAAGAAGACTATTGAAAGATTTAGAAACGAATTGAAAACTGCCCGCATGATATCCCAAAAGAATGTGTGTCGAATGTTTGATATCGGAGAGGTAGAAGGGACACACTTTATTACAATGGAGTATATACGTGGAGAAGACCTGAAGAGTCTTATCAGAAAGATGGGACATTTGAGTGCAGGGCAGGCTATATCCATTGTGAAGCAAGTGTGTGAAGGATTGACTGAAGCACATAAAATGGGAGTGGTGCACAGGGATTTGAAGCCTCAGAACATCATGGTAGACAGAGAGGGTTATGCTCGCATCATGGATTTTGGGATTGCCAGGTCACTTGAGTCGAAAGGGATTACAGTAGCTGGAATGATAATCGGAACCCCAGAATACATGTCACCCGAGCAAGCTGAAGCAAAAGATGTTGATCACCGTTCCGATATCTATTCTTTAGGTGTAATTCTTTATGAAATGGTAACCGGTCAATTGCCGTTTGAAGGGGATACTCCCTTAAGTATTGCAATGAAGCACAAGAGCGAGGAATTCAAAGCCCCCAGGATTTTAAATCCGTTAATCCCAGAAGATTTGAATGACTTGATCATTAAGTGCTTAGAAAAGGAGAAAGAAAACAGATACAAGTCTGTGGAGGATCTTCATAGAGATTTAGATAGCATTGAGAAAAAAATTCCACTGACGCAAAGAGTGATCCCAAAGAGGAAACCTCTTACATCAAAGGAAATAACCGTAAAATTTAATTTAAGAAAAGTATTTATTTCCGCTTTCATCGTAATTATCCTGATTGTAATCGCCGGTTATTTTCTGCTTCGTCCGGGTCGCGTTGATACAATTATTCAAATCGGAACTACAAAACAAATCAGTTATGAAACAGGCCTGGAACTTGATCCAAATGTTTCTCCTAATGGAAAGATGGTCGTTCTTGCCACTGGACCTTTAGGGAGAACGCATCTTATGGTCCGCCAGGTTGTAGGCGGTCGAACACTCGAGATTACAGAGGATTTTCCCGGGAATCAGCGCTGGCCACAATTATCTCCTGACGGCACACAGCTTGCTTTTTACTCTGATGGATCGATATATATCGTACCCGCCCTTGGTGGAATTCCTAAGCGAATTATTGAAAAAAAATCAAACAGCTCAGCTTACAGTCCCGCATGGTCGCCTGATGGTAAAAAAATTGCCTACGTGCAAAACGATTCTATCAACACATTCCATTTAGATTCCGGAGAATCTGAAAAGATAATCGATGCGAAGGAGGCACACTGCCTAAGCTGGTCACCAGACGGATCGAAAATCGCCTATGTATTGGGGAATTTGGCCTTTGTATTCAGTGAATTTGACATTCCAGAAGCTCTCTATCCTGTAATTGGAAACAAAGCTCCCAGCTCAATCCATATTGTCTCGCTGTCAAACAAAAATTCTGTCCAGGTGACAAATTACGAGCACTTGAACGTGAGTCCTGTCTGGACTCCGGATGGGAAACATATTTTATTTATTTCAGATGGCGGAGGAGCTCGAGACATTTATGTCGTCACTCTTCGCTCCTCTGGAAAGCCTAAAACTCCTCCAATACGCTTAACAACAGGATTGGATGCCCACACTATTAGCATTTCAAAGGATGGCCAGAAGTTGGCTTATTCGGTTCTTGACTACACATCCAATGTCTGGTCGATCGAGATTCCAAAAAAGGGAGCAGCCTCGGTTTCAAAAGCACAGCCCGTCACGATGGGAAACCAAATAGTAGAAGCCATGGATATTTCCCACGACAGTCAGTGGTTGGCTTACGATTCAAACCTCAGAGGAAGCATGAATATTTACAAAATGCCGGCAGCAGGAGGAGAAGCCGTCCAGCTAACTTCCCATCCGAAGGATGACTTTATTCCATGCTGGTCCCCTGATGGAGAGAGAATAGTGTTTCACTCTTTCAGGCAAGGAAATAGGGACATCTACTGCATGACAAAAAACGGAGAGTCTGTTCAGGCTTTGACAGATTATCCGTCTCATGAAAGAAGTCCAGATTGGTCATCAGATGGTTCGAAAGTCATATTTTTCTCGGACAAAACGGGCCGCAATGAGGTGTATGTGATATCAAGTGATGAGACAGGATGGGGAGAGCCGCAGCAGTTAACATTCGAGGGAGGGACTTTTCCTAAATGGTCCCCGGTCGGGAATTCTATCGCCTATATTTCAGAAGATAGCTTAAAAATCATTTCATACGATGATGGAAAGACAAGGACTCTCGTAAGGGCTCAAGATATAATCAATTTTCCGAGTCCAAAGTTTTGTGCTTGGTCTTTAGATGGAAAAATAATCTATTACATAGCACAAGATCGACATAGTAATGTAAGCATATGGGCAGTACCTGCTTCGGGGGGAGAACCGGAGCTAAAAATTATTTTCGATGATCCTTTCCAAAGACTTGGACTGTTTAACTTTTCCACAGACGGTCAACGGATTTACTTCTCATTACGTATGAATGAGAGCAATGTGTGGATCATGGATTTAGTATTGTGAAATTAACTGACTTTAAAGAAAAATCTCATGATTCATCTGCCTCTGGAAAGAAGCTGACCCGGGGATTCATGAAGTCGAGGATGCGAAAAACCGATTATCATCTTTGCGTGTACAGTAAAAAATTCAAAATGATCTCTTATTAAAATAAGCATTTGAATTGACATTTAATACATAAATACGCATATATGTATTGGAGGCATAAGCAATGAAAAGACTTAATATCACAATAGACGAAGATCTGTACAAAAAAGTCAAGGCCCTGTCCTTCTTCCGCAACGAAAGCATATCTGAAATCATCCGGAAATCTTTGAAAGCCTGGCTTGATAAAAAGATGGGAAAGAAAGAAGAGCTTATCCTTTCCGCCAAGGATGAAAAAGAGATTCTTGAAATCATTTCTTCCGATGAGTTTGTCAACTCAGAAGAGGTGAAAAAGACACTTGGTATATGAAATTCCTATACAGTAGAACCAGTGTACGGTATCTCCAAAAACTTGAAAAGGACATCTCCCGGAAAATCATCGGGGCTGTTGAGAAATTGCCAAAGGAAGGGGATATAATAAAGCTAAAAGGGAAAAAAGTGAAAAACATATACCGTTTGCGAGCAGGTAAATACCGAATCATTTTTTCATGGGAAAAAGATTTAATAAAAGCAGTCAAAATTGATACACGAGGCGACGTGTATAAAAATTAATTTGACAAAACCATGAAATGCCATAAATGTAACACGGATAATCCAGACTCTCAGCGGTTTTGTGGGGAGCGTGGGACTCCACTCCCCTCCTCAAAGGAAATTTCTGTCACAGAAACTCTCGAAACACCGACCGAAGAATTAACCAGAGGAACCACCTTCGTGAATAGATATGAAATCATCGAAGAGCTGGGAAAAGGGGGCATGGGCAAGGTCTACAGAGTTGAAGACAAGAAGACCATCGAACGCTTCAGCAATGAATTGAAAATGGCCCGAAAAATAAGACATAAGAATGTCTGCGCCATGTATGACTTTGCTGGGGTTAAGGATGCAAAGAAGAGGTTGACCAATCTTAAAGACAGATAGAGAAAACAGAAATGAAAATCAAGATTAACAAAAAGAACCGTTCCGGAATTCAAGAATATTCACAATACCGAAAAATATGTCCCCAGACAGAACCAGTGTATCTTGAAATCCTGAGGAGCATGGATGGAGAGAAAAGGTTGAAGACGGCTTTTAAGCTTTACGAAATCGCGCTCAATCTTTCCAGACAGAATGTGCTTGAACAAAACCCGAACATTACAGAAAAAGAATTGAAAAAAATATTGTTTAAAAGGTTCGGATATGGTCCAAGAAGATCTACTAATAAAAGTCCTGGATAGGATCAACCAACTCAATATTTCTTATATGATGACCGGTGGAATAGCCGCAATCTATTATGGAAGGCCCAGACTCACTCATGATTTTGATATCATTGTGGAGATAGATACTCATCAAATTTCAAAACTTGAAGATACCTTTAAGAATGATTTTTATATCAGCATAAATGCCATTCAAGAAGCAATTGATAAACGAAGCATGTTTAACATAATAGATTATGACTCAGGTATTAAAGTTGATTTTTGGTTAATTCAAGAGGATGAATTCGACAGGAAAAGGTTTGAAAGAAAACAGAAACATACTTATGGAAGGAGAGATATTTTCTTCACTTCTCCTGAAGATATTATCCTAATCAAATTACTCTGGTTTAAAGATTCTCAAATGCAAAAACATCGCGATGATGCCAAAGGGGTGTTGGAGATTCAGCAAAACCTGGATATGGACTATCTCAGAGAGTGGGCAAAGAAATTGTCTGTTCAAAACTTACTCGGACATCTAATGAGAGAGGAATAATTAGCAATGAAATGCCCAAAGTGTCATTCTGATAATCCCGATACCCAGCGATTTTGTGGTGAGTGCGGGACTCAAATAATTCCTCAAGAAGAAATCCCTGTCACCAAGATTCTTGAAACTCCCAC